>JAJBSY010000230.1 GCA_020861205.1 Deltaproteobacteria bacterium
GTGTTATACGTCTTATTTTTCGCCTGGCGTCGCGAGGTCTTCGCGGGAAACGAGAACCCTGTCCACCAGGCCGAAAGCCTTGGCTTCCTCGGCGGACATGAAGTTATCGCGTTCCGTCTGCGCCGCGACGACGTCAATGCTTTGCCCCGTGTGTTTCGCCATGATTTCGTTCAAGGTGGTCTTGAGACGCAGCGTTTCCCGGGCGTGGATCTCAATATCCGTGGCCTGTCCTCTGAACCCCCCGGAGGGCTGGTGGATCATGATCCTGCTGTTAGGGAGTGTATAGCGCAGTCCGGGCGAGCCGGCGCACAGCAAGAGCGCCCCCATGCTGGCGGCCTGCCCCATGCACAGGGTCGCAACCGGGCAGGTGATGTACTGCATGGTGTCATAGATGGCGAGCCCGGCGGTGACAACGCCGCCGGGGGAATTGATATACAGGTAGACTTCCTTTTCCGGGTCCTCGGACTCCAGAAACAAAAGCTGGGCGCAAATCAGCGAGGCGGTATGGTCGTCCACGGCATCGCCGAGAAGCACTATTCTATCTTTGAGGAGACGGGAGTAGATGTCGTACGCGCGTTCGGCACGGCCGGTCGTCTCGATTACCATAGGTATGGGCATGATCTCTCCTTAACTATTCAGTAGTAGTATCGGCACGAAACGGAAAAAGTCCAGGCCGTGAATGAGGCGTACAAATAGGGGGAAGCGGTCAATCCGACCCTTCCCCGTTAGTTTACGCAAGGCTGTCAAGAAGGTAAAGCCGAACTTATTCGGAATCTTTCTCATCCTCGGCTTCGGTTTCGGCGACAGCTTTTTTGGTTTTTCTGGCTTTGGCGGGCTTTGCGTCTTCTTCCCGGGTTCCGGCCCCGTTGCCGCCACCGGCTTTATCATAGATGGCGTCCATGGCCTTGTCCGCCAGGATTCTGTCACGCAAGGCGGGGTACAGGTTGTTTTTGGCGTAGTGCTCCTGCACGTCCTTGATGTCGTGGCCGCCACGCGCCGCTATCTGGCGCAAGGTCGCGGTCATCTCCTGGGCGGTCGCTTCCAGGCCTTCCTTCTTCGCGACGGAAAGCAGGAACAGTTGGGTTTTGGCGAACTTCTCCGCTTCGGTCCTGGCTTCTTCCTTCATCTTCTCAAAGTCGCCCTCGGCAAAATTGGCCAAGCCGTTTTCTTCGCGGGACAGTTCCTGGAAACGGTTTTGGAGAATGTTCTGCGTATACCGTTCGACCATACCTTCCGGCATGGGGAAGTCCGTCTTCTCCAGCAGCTTTTCAAGAAGCAGGCTCTGGGCTTTGGCCTTGGCCATTTCCTTGCGGTTCCTCATGTAGGTATCTTTGATGTTGTCCCGCATGGCGGCAAGGGTGTCGAGACCGCCGGCTTTCTTGGCGAACGCATCGTCAAGTTCCGGGAGTTTGCGGGCCTGCAGCGATCTGTTCGTGATCTTCATGGTCACGGTTTTGCCCGCCAGGGGTTTGTGGCCGTAATCCTCGGGGAACGTCACCTTGCCCTCACCGGATTCACCGGGCATGATGGTGCGGGCAAGGGCCTCAAAATCGGGAATAACCTGGTTGTCGCCCAGGGCTACTTGAAAGTTTTCACCGGAAACCCCGTCCACCGGCGCGTCGTTCTCGTCGAACCCGGCGAAGTCCATGGTGACCACGTCGCCGTCCGCGGGCAGGCGTTTTTCCTCGACCGGGATGCGTTCGGCCATGCCGCGGCGCACGCGCTCGATGACCTCGTCAATTTCGGACTCGTCGACGACCGGTTCCTCTTCTTCAACGCCGATACCTTCATAAACCGGCAGATCCATTTCCGGCATCAACTCGAAGGTAAAGGCGTAAGTGAACTCCTTTCCGCGGGTGAGCGGGGAGTTCTCGCCATCAAAGGAAAGCTCGCCGAGCGGCTCCACATCCATTTCGTCCAGTATCTGGCTAATATTGCCGTTGACCAGTTCGTTGACGGCATCGCCGTATATATCATCATGGAAACGCTTTTCGATCATGGCCATGGGCGCCTTACCCTTGCGGAACCCCGGCAGGGCGACGCGCGTCCGGTACTGCGCGACGGTGCGGTTCAAAACGGCATCCACTTCGTCGGCGGGCACGGTGACCGCCACCTTTTTTTTGACAGGGGAAAGATCTTCCACCGTATGCTGCATGGCAAAGACTCCTTGGAAGTAGCGGCGGCGCAATCAGCGGCTCGCGGGGGATGGTTCCTTTGACGGGAACGTATCGCAAAAAAAACGGCAACCTTCTCGTCAAGGAACTGCTGTCTCTATCAGGTGTGGCAAGAATATGCAAGCAACCGGCAAGGGCGGCAGTGCCTCAATTTGCTTGGTGCTTCGCCATGCCCGTCCCGCGCGAAGCTCACGTAGTCATGGTACACTTCGCTCCGACGGAACCCGCCTTGCTTGTCTGAAGGCAAATTGAGGCACTATTGCGAGGCGAACGGGAAGGCCTGGCAAACGGCCCGGCCGGCGATCGCCTGGAGGAGATCCGTTACGGAGCTGAACCACTCGTCGACCATGTGGCGCATGAGGCCCACTTCCTCGTTTTTTGCCAGCAGGCCGAGGACCGGGACTTTGGAGCCGTGCGCGGCGCCCACCTCCGCCCAGGCGTCGCACCCGGACGGGCCGAGGTAGATAAGAAGATCGGCGGTGGTCGCGGAATCGACGCAGAAAGCAAAAATGCGCCGGCCGTCTTCGGAATTGATGAACCCGGCCAACTCGCGTTTGGAGAGAAAGGCTTCTTCGGGCCTGCCTTCGCGCAACCAGGAAAGAACGTCGTGCCCCATATCTTCAAGTCGTTCCGTCAACATCGCGACCGCGTGCTGGTGCTTCCACGAAGCCGCTATATAGATGCGCATATGGTTTCCTTTTTCCGGATTTCGGACACGAACCGGATGTCGGGTTGGAGGAAATTCGGGCCTATCATAGAGACGGCCCGCTGTCGATAGGGCGGAAACGCGGGGAGTGCCTCAATGTGCTTGGTGGTTACTTTTGTTTGGTTTCGGTCGGGAGCCGTTACGTCCGAACCGGCATGGCCGCAAGCCTTCAGGCGATTTTCCGTAACCTGTCGCGCCGTTCTATACGGCATCAAC
>JAJBSY010000014.1 GCA_020861205.1 Deltaproteobacteria bacterium
GGCCCGTACCTGGAAGACGAGTTTTGGGAAGACCTGATGCGCGTCACGGGCGGCCAGACAACCGAAGAACTCGCCCGGCTGTGCATCCGCGAATCGAACAACCTCGGCGAGTGGATGAAGGCCCACGGCTGTATGTTCCAGCCCTCCATGCGGGGCACGCTCCATCTCTCCCGGACCAACGCTTTTTTCCTGGGAGGCGGCAAAGCGCTGGTAAACGGGTACTTTGCGACCTGTCAACGGATCGGGGTTGACGTCCTCTATGAAGCGGATGTTCGGTCCCTTCAGATCGAAGACGGCGTCTTCAAAAGCGCAACCTTTATATTCCAAGGCAGGGAGCTTACGGTCAAGGCAAAGACCGTTGTTGTGGCCTCCGGCGGATTTCAAGCCAACCTCGAGTGGCTGGCCGAATACTGGGGCGACGCCATCCGCAACTTCCTGGTTCGCGGCACGCCCCACGATACGGGCGAGGTTCTGCGCAACCTCATCGATAACGGGGTTCAGACCATCGGTGATCCCAAGCAGTGCCATTGCGTCGCCATCGACGCGCGGGCGCCCAAAATGGACGGCGGCATCGTCACGCGACTGGACTGCTTGCCGTTCAGCATCGTCGTCAACAAGAACGCCCAGCGGTTTTACGATGAAGGCGAAGACTTCTGGCCCAAGCGCTACGCCATATGGGGCCGCCTCGTCGGCTTGCAGGAAGGCCAGGAAGCCTACAGCATCATTGATTCCAAATCCATCAACCTGTTCATGCCTTCCGTCTTCCCCCCGATCGAATGCCAGTCCATCGACGAGGTTGCCCAAAAGCTGCAACTGGACCCCGTCGCCTTGAAAAAAACTGTGGACGAGTTCAACGCGGCCGTTGTGGAGGGTGGTTCCTTCGATCCCGGCAATCTGGACGGATGCCACACCCAGGGCATCGAACCCGCAAAAACAAACTGGGCCCGGAAAATCGATACTCCGCCTTTCTACGCGTATCCGCTTCGGCCGGGTATCACCTTCACCTATCATGGCGTGAAGGTGGACACCACCGCGCGGGTCCTGATGGAAGACGGTTCCACATCCCCCAACATCTTCGCGGCCGGAGAAATCATGTCCGGCAATGTCCTCGGTAAGGGCTACATGGCCGGATTCGGCATGACCATTGGATCAGTTTTTGGCCGCCTCGCCGGCAGAGGAGCTGCTCACTATGCAAAGCAATAAGGAACAATTACTCAAAGATGCCAACCACGTCATGACGGTGTGCAACTCGTGCCGTTACTGCGAAGGGTTTTGCGCGGTCTTTCCGGCGATGGAGTTGCGGCGGATATTCACCATCGGGGATCTCAAGCTTTTGGCCAACCTCTGCCACAACTGCCGCGGCTGTTATTACGCCTGCCAGTTCATACCGCCGCACGAGTATAACCTGAACATTCCCAAAACCATGGCCGAACTGCGCCTTGAAACGCACAAGGAGTTCGTATGGCCGGGATTCCTTCAGGGATTCTTTGAGCGGAGCGCCAAGCGGACGACGCTCCTCAGCCTGATCTGCGTCCTGTTCGTCTTCCTCATCACGCTGCTCTCCCAGGGCGGAGACGTTCTGTTCGGCCAGCATGTGGGCGCGGGCGCCTTCTATACGGTCACGCCCTATCTCGCCGTCATGATCCCCTTCTCTCTCCTGGGATTGGGCATTCTTTTCGTCTGGGCGATGGGTGTACGCAACTTCTGGACGGCGATAGGCGCCCCGCTCTCGGATATCAAAGACGTCTCGGCGCACATCCAGGCGATCAAGGATTGCCTGACGCTCCGGTACCTCGGCGGTGGCGGCCACGGCTGCAACTATCCCGACGAAGCCTTTTCCATGAACCGGCGCTGGCTCCACCAGGCGGTCTTCCTCGGCTTCATCGTCTGCTTCGCGGCGACATCGCTGGCCTTCATTTACGAGCACTTCCTCGGCTGGCCGTCTCCCTATCCCCTGACCAGCCTCCCCGTGGTTCTCGGAACGCTGGGCGGCATATCGATCTGCATCGGCACGGCCGGGCTTCTCTACCTGAAGGAAAAGATGGACCCGGCGCCGAGCAGCCCGATCGCCCGCAGCATTGACAAACCCTTCATCGTCCTGGTGCTCCTCACGTCGGCCACCGGCCTCCTGGTGATGCTGTTCCGGGAAACGCACCTGATGGGCCTTTTGCTGACCATCCACCTCGGCCTCGTGCTTGCCCTTTTCGTCGCCCTTCCTTACGGCAAGGGTCTGCACGCCCTCTACCGGTATTTCGCCCTGGTGCGAAACGCCCAGGAACAGAAGCGGGCCGACGAACTGCAGGTGGGTTGAGAAACGTTGTCACGGTCCACGCCTCAGGGAGCCCGCCAGGCCCCCGCAGGCAGTTTCCCAAGCCAGGGGGAGGGTTTGCGCCCTTCCCCTGGAATGCCTTCCGGTGATGGACGCCAAAAAGGGCGCGCTGGCGCAAGGCACCTTCGTGAACGCTTTTCCAGGAGCATGGCATGACGGCATTCTCCCTGAGTTCACGTCCTTCGCCGTCTCAATCGAAGAACAACCACACCCCGGCGCCATTCCCACGCGCCTCGTCAACGGCCGCTATCGTTCACGCTAAAGACGACTTTTAACGGACAGGGAACACGATGATCACACTCTACGAAAACGAAGTTTTTCTGGTCAACGGCAAAGAAATCATACCGAACGACGTTCACGCCCCGGAGGCGCTGCGCAAGGCTGTCGGCCGGGACGCTTCCGCCGCGGAAGCGAAAAAGGGAACCATCGCCTGGCCGATCATCGCCGCCCATAACAGCGGGGATGAAACGGACCTGCGGATCACGTTCGACTCCCTTACCTCCCACGACCTCACCGCCGTCGGCATCATCCAGACGGCCCGGGCGAGCGGCATGGAGTCGTTCCCCATGCCCTTCGCCCTGACCAACTGCCATAACAGCCTGTGCGCCGTCGGCGGCACCATCAACGAAGACGACCACAAGTTCGCCCTCTCGGCGGCCAAGAAATACGGGGGCATCTACGTGCCGACGAACCTGGCGGTCATCCACACCTTCAACCGCGAGATGATGGCCGGATGCGGGAAAATGATCCTCGGCTCGGACAGCCA
>JAJBSY010000097.1 GCA_020861205.1 Deltaproteobacteria bacterium
ACCAGCGCGACGAGAATGACGCCCATGACAAGGTCGATGTCCTCCGGGAAGGCGCCCCGGGCGGCCATGTCCATCCAGTTGCCGGCCGCGTAGAGGGTAACGGCCACCCCGAGGACGGCGAGGATGCAGTCCACTATGTCGCGTACGCCGAAGGCTCCCGGCCGGCGCGTCGCGGAACGGAGAAAGATCAAGCCCAGAACGAAGGAGAGGTGGATGCTCCTTTGTTCCATGGTCGGAAGGGAGCCGATGGCGGCCGTGAAAAGGTGAAAGCAGGACATGCCAACGCCCAGCACACCCAGCACCAGGAAAATCGTGGAGCGTATTTTACCGGCGTTTTCATTCGGGGTTCCCATGGATTCCTCCAATCAAAGCTAAAAAATGACCGAGGGGGAAGGGTAAGGAGATCTCTGTAAAGGCGCCCTTTTCCCGCTCTGTTCCGGAAGCCGCGCAAAAAACGTTTTTTGCGGGCCACATTTGTCATACGCGTTCAATAACCATGGAAATCCCTTGCCCCACGCCGATGCACATCGTGCACAGCGCGTAGCGCCCCCCGGTCTGTTCCAGCTGGTACGCGGCGGTTGTCACCAGCCGCGCGCCGCTCATGCCGAGCGGGTGGCCGAGCGCGATGGCGCCGCCGTTGGGATTGACCCTGGGATCGTCATCCGCGACCCCGAGCTTGCGCAACACGGCGAGTCCTTGGGCGGCAAAGGCTTCGTTCAGTTCGACGACGTCCATGTCGCGTACGGAGAGGCCGAGCCTTGCCATCAGCTTTTCCGTGGCCGGAACAGGCCCGATGCCCATGACCCTCGGCGGCACGCCGGCGACGGCGGAACCGACGATCCTGGCCTTGGGGGAAAGGTTGTATTTTTTGACGGCGTTTTCGTCGGCGATCAGCAGGGCGCAGGCTCCGTCGTTCACGCCGGAGGCGTTCCCGGCCGTCACGGTGCCGTCAGGGGTGGTGATCGGCTTCAGTTTCGCCAGGGCTTCCAAGCTGGTCGCGCGCGGATGCTCGTCCTTGGCGACCACGACCGGGTCGCCTTTGCGCTGGGGGATCGTGACCGGGACGATTTCAAGGGCCAGCCTGCCGTCCGCCTGCGCCCTCGCCGCTTTTTCCTGGCTGGCGAGCCCCATCCTGTCCTGGTCTTCCCGGCTGATGCCGTGTTCCCTGGCAACGTTCTCCGCCGTTTCCGGCAGGGCGTCAACGCCGTACATCGCCTTCATGACCGGGTTGACGAACCGCCACCCGATGGTCGTGTCGAATAATTGCGCCGAACGGGAGAAGGCGGCGGTAGCCTTGCCCACGACAAACGGTGCGCGGCTCATGCTTTCCGACCCGCCGGCGATGAGAATGGAACCCTCGCCGCTTTTGATGACCCTGGCGGCGTCCGCCACGGCCTGCATACCGGAGCCGCACAGCCGGTTGACCGTGACGCCCGGGGCCGTATCGGGAATGCCCGCCAGCAGGAGCGCCATACGGGCCAGATCGCGGTTGTCTTCCCCGGCCTGGTTGGTGTTGCCGTATATCACGTCGTCGAGCGCGCCCCAATCCACTCCCTTGTTGCGCTCCATAAGGGCCTTGATGGGTATGGCGGCCAGGTCGTCGCTGCGAACCTGGGAAAGGCTGCCGCCGTATCGGGCGATGGGGGTGCGGATAGCGTCGCAGATGAAAGCCTGGTTCATTCTGATCTCCTTGTAAGGCTCAAGCAGCGGTTTTCGCGGCGAGCAAGGGCACGCCGGTCATTTCCCGGAGTTTGTCCATGGTCAGCCCCCGGGCCAGCTCAAGAACCTCGAGGCCCGCCGGGGTTATTTCAAAAACCGCGTAATCCGTGTAAATGCGTCTGACGCACCCGATGCCGGTTAACGGGTAGGTGCAGTTGGCGACTATTTTACTTTCTCCCTTCTTGGTCAAAAGATCCATCATTACAAAGATATGCTTGGCGCCGATCGCCAGGTCCATGGCGCCGCCGACAGCCGGGATGGCGTCCGGCGCCCCCGTGTGCCAGTTGGCGATATCGCCGGTGACGGAAACCTGGAACGCGCCGAGGACGCAATAATCGAGATGCCCGCCGCGCATCATGGCGAAGGAGTCGGCATGATGGAAGAAGGAGGCGCCGGGTTTGATGGTCACGGGCTGTTTGCCGGCGTTGATCAGATCCTCGTCTTCCTCGCCCGGGGCGGGCGCGGGACCCATGCCCAACATGCCGTTCTCCGTGTGCAGGATGATCTCGCTGCCTTCGGGAAGATGGTTGGCCACCAGCGTGGGAGCCCCGATGCCGAGGTTGACGAAAGCGCCGGAGGGGATGGCCGCGGCCACTTTGGCCGCCAGCTCGTCACGGGTCATGCGGATGATTTCGGTACTCATTGTTTTCTCCATTCTTACGCGGCCTTGCGCATGGGGGCGCCGGGAACATGCACGACGCGCTGCACGTAGATGCAGGGGGTTACGACGTTCTCGGGGTCCAGATCGCCGAGGCCGACTATGTTGGCCGCCTGGACGATCGCGCATTTTGCCGCCGCCGCCATGATCGGGGCGAAATTTCTGGCGGTCATGCGGTAGACGAGATTGCCCCAGGGATCCGAGGCCAGGGCCTTGATCAGGGCGAAATCAGCGTGGATGGGATACTCGAGGATGTACTTCTTCCCCTCGATTGTCCGCGTCTCCTTTCCTTCGGCGAGAAGGGTTCCATAGCCGGTAGGCGTGAAAAAGGCCCCGATGCCCGCGCCGGCCGCCCGGATACGTTCGGCCAGGTTGCCCTGGGGAACCAGCTCGAGTTCGATCGCGCCGGCCCGGTACAAACCGTCGAACACCCACGAATCCGTCTGGCGCGGGAACGAGCAGATGATCTTGCGGACCCGCTTGGTTTTGAGCAGCGCGGCGAGGCCGGCATCCGCGTTTCCCGCGTTATTGTTGACAATGGTCAGATCCCTGGCGCCCTGGGCGATGAGCCCGTCGATCAGCTCCGAAGGCATACCCGCGTTGCCGAATCCGCCGATCATGATGGTCGCCCCGTCGTGGATATCCGCGAGGGCTTCCTCAATTGAAGGCCGAATTTTGTTGATCATGATCTTTCCTTTCTAAAGCATGGAATAAAGGG
>JAJBSY010000091.1 GCA_020861205.1 Deltaproteobacteria bacterium
GCCTTTCCCCGGCCTCGGTCAACTCCACGGTGTGGGTATCCCGCTGGAAAAGGGGCACCCCGAGTTTCCCTTCAAGTGTTTTGATCCTGCGCGACAGTGTCGATATCCCGATTTCGAGAGCGTCGGCCGCCCGGGTGAAGCTCTTTCGTTTGGCCAGCTCAACGAAGAGCGGCATATCGGATAGAAGCGGGTTCATGGTCTTCCTTTTATGGAAAAGCGTTTTCAATTTATCGCCTGGATTTTTGTTATTGGCAAGCTGTATATAGAAGGTGCCACGGGCGCTGAGGAAGCGGCGTTATTCCCTCCGCGCCGTGTTGGCAGGAACAGGTCTGGCGCAACGCGCTTTACCGGCAAACCCGGAGGTCAGTATGGAGCCTCGTTACGAAAGGACAATCGCGTTGATGCGGTCGATGGGGATAACCGAAGAGCCCTTCGGTATGTACTATTCCGACGTGAAGCCGGATAACGCCTATGGCCCGAAGCCGGGACCGGAAATTTCCCCGGAGCTTGAAGCGGGCGGGGCGATCAACTGGCCGGATGTTTTCGATCGTTTTTTTCCTGTATCATGGGAAACATATGGCTGGCACGGAAAAAGAAGACGGCCGCATACGTTTCCAAGGAAGAGTACGGTTGCGTGGGCGGCGCGTTTTATGCCGGTTTTCATCCCAAACATTTCAAGTTTATTGAGGATTACGTCAGCCTGGGTAGGGAAGGCACGGGCATGCACGGCGAACGGTATATTTCTTCACCCGCGGCCATGCGGCGGTTCCTGGAAACGCTCGCCCAGCCGGCGGCGCCCGCCCGGTACTGCATCTTCAAGCCGCTGTCCCGGTTTACCGGGCGGGAAATGCCGGAAACCGTCACGTTTTTCGCCCGGATGGAATCCCTCTCGGGGCTGGCAACCCTGGTGTATTTCACCACGGGCGATATCGACGCGGTCGCCACGCGTTTCGGCTCCGCGTGCTCCCATCTTATTGCCTGGCCTCGGCATTATGCCGCGAAGGGGGAGCGGAAAGCCGTTCTCGGCACATTCGACCCGTCCGCCCGAAAATTTTTGAAAACGGACGAAATGACATTGACCATCCCGCTCCCCCTGTATGACGCCATGCTCGAAGCCGCGCCGGAGTCGTTACTCCGCACCGACACGTGGACGACGGTCATGAAAAAGGTGGGCAAAAGCAACAGCGTCTGGAACGAAGGATGAACGGTTGCGCTGGAGCGCTTCCGTTCGGCCCGGCTGATGCCGTTGAAACGTGTTGCGCGGGCCCCCGTCCCGGAAAGGCCGGCGGCGGGGGTTTTCAGGGGAGACGGCTTGCCGGGAAATGGGCATGGAATAAGCCCGCCTTTTCCATCCGGGCATGGTCGGGGCCCTGGTTTTTGGGAAACGTCCGGGAGGCGCCAAATGAGAGCGTTATTTTTCTAGACATTAAAAATTGTTTGTCCCTCAGCGTTTTTCCCTGGTTCACTTTTTGCGCGCGACAGGGTACACAAAAACATGGCTTCCACTTTCTCCCTGTTGCGGGAAGATCTCCCGCGTGAAGACGGCCCCGAAGCGTCCTGCGGGCCGCTTGTCACTCCCGCCGATGACGAAGCCTGTCACGCGTTGTCGGACTTTGTGGCATCTCTCCTCGCTTCGGAACGGTTCGGTCGGCAGGTGACCCACCATCGGATCGTGGACCCGACGGCCGGGGAATACGCGGAACCGAGAAAACCGTTCAATACCGCAATGCGGGCTGTGCTTGAAAGAGCCGGGATCGCCCGGCTCTATTCGCACCAGGCTCTGGCTACCGACTTGGTCCGGGCCGGTCGTGACGTGGTCGTCGCCACACCAACAGCAAGTGGCAAATCACTTATCTATAACTTACCTGTTCTGGATCGATTCCTTCGCGATCCGGATGCGACCTCGATTTTTCTCTTTCCTCTCAAGGCTTTGGCGCAAGATCAAATTGCCGCCTTCCAGGCTTTGACTGACCATTGGGCGACGGATGCCAGGCCGCGCATCGCGGTATACGACGGGGACACCTCGGGCCATTTCCGGCGAAAAATCCGGGACAACCCGCCCCAGATTCTCGTCACCAATCCGGACATGCTGCATCTTGCGGTTCTGCCCTTCCATGCGCGCTGGACAACTTTCCTGGCTTCGCTTTCCCTGGTCGTTATCGACGAGATGCATACGTACAGAGGCGTTTTCGGCGCGCACATGGCCCAGGTTCTGCGGCGGCTCTCCCGCATCGCCGGGCTCTACGGGGCCCGTCCCGCCTACGTCTCCTGCTCGGCCACCATCGGCAACCCGGCGGAACTGGCCCTGGCGCTTACGGGAAGAGAGGCCGAAGCCGTCACAAAGGGCGGGTCGCCCCAGGGAAAACGGCATTTCGTCTTTATCAACCCCGAGGACAGCCCGGCGACCACGGCCATTCACCTCCTGCGCTCGGCCCTGGCGCGGAATCTCCGCACCATCGTCTACGCCCAGTCGCGGCGCATGACGGAACTCATCAGCATGTGGGCGGCGGAGCAGTCCGGCAAATACGCGCGTAAAATCAGCGCGTACCGGGCGGGATTTCTGCCCGAGGAACGGCGGGACATAGAGGCCCGCATGGCGTCCGGCGACCTTCTGGCCGTCATCAGCACCAGCGCCCTGGAGCTGGGCATCGATATCGGCGGCCTGGATCTCTGCATCCTGGTCGGCTATCCCGGGAGCGTCATGGCAACCTTGCAGCGCGGGGGCCGCGTCGGGCGCTCCGGACGGGAATCCGCCGTGATCCTTATCGCCCAGGAAGACGCCCTGGACCAGTATATCGTGCGCAATCCCGATGATTTTTTCTCCCGTCCGCCGGAGTGCGCGGTGGTCAACCCCGAGAACGAGGTCATTCTCGAGCGGCACCTGGAGTGCGCGGCGGCGGAGCACCCGCTCAAGCCTCAGGGCGTCGACGCCGGATGGCTCGGCTCGGAAAACGCGGCGCGGGCCCTGGCGTCCTTGGAATCGCAGGGCCTGCTTTTGCGCAGCGCGGACGGCCTGGCCCTTCATGCGGCCAGAAAACGGCCCCAACGCCATGTGGACCTGCGGGGCGCGGGCTCGCCGGTTACCCTGCAAG
>JAJBSY010000440.1 GCA_020861205.1 Deltaproteobacteria bacterium
CCCTTGACCCGGCCAACGCGACGTATCCCATGTTCGACCTGCAAACGGGCGTTCCCATGAACCCCGTGGCGGACAAGATGAAGGAAGACTCCCGGCCCAAGCGCGAGTTCGATGTCGTTCCCCCGCCGGAACGGGTCAGCGCGCCGGGCAAGGTAAAGCCTTCCAACGCGCTGAGTTCCCGCCGGTCGATTCGCCAATCCCGGCGGGCGGCCAGGGCGGCCCAAAACCTGGAAGCCGCTCCCGGCAGCATTCAGGGGCACAGCGCCCATTCCCGGAATAGCGCGGTCCGGGGCCCGGCCATGACCGACGCCGCGCAGCCAATGGCGGAACCGTCCCGGGCCGCGCCGCGCGGGATTGACCGCAAGGATGCGCGGGCCGAGGCTGAAACCGCCGAAAGCGCCATGCGCGGCGCGGCGGCGGATGCTCTGGCGTCGCCGGAGGTTGTCACCGAAAACGTCCGGCCGGTGCCGCGAACCATCCAGGCCGCGCCCGGGGCCATCCCCGCCTCGACGGTGGGCGAACCCGCGGGCGGCGGCTGGCCCGTTAAGGGCGAAGTCGTCAGCTCCTACGGGCGTCAGGCGGATGACGCCTGGAACACGGGCGTATCCCTCGCCGCCGCGCCCTTGTCCCCGGTGGTAGCCCCCATGGCGGGCACGGTCGCTTTCGCGGGAGAAAAGGACGGCGTCGGGCATATGGTTCTCGCCCATGGAAACGGCCTGACGAGCCACTACGCCAACGTGACCCCCACGCTCGCCCAGGGTGAGGCCGTTCAGGCGGGCATGGAATTTGCACGAGTTGCCGCAGGCGACGGATTTTCCGCCGCTGAAACAGCCGAGGCAATGAGCCGGATGCGTTTTGAAGTCCGGCGGGGCGAGTTGGCGATAAACCCGAACAGCCTTCTTGCATAAAGATTTTTCCACGCCTTGGCCAGACGGAATTGCAGGAGTCGCTCATGACGAGTTACGAACATATACGCGGTAATCTTGTCCGGCAGCAAAAAGGAATGGAACTTCTTCTCGAACTTCTGGAGGAAGAATTTTCCCTGTTGCAGCAAAACAGCACCGAGGAAGTGGTCGCCCTGGAGTTCTCCATTCATGAACTTCTGCGGCAGTTGGCCGACGAGCGCATGGAAATCAAAAGCATCATGCAGGACACGCGGATTGCCGAGTACGCCGAAATGCTCGAGGAAGAGCGTTGCGCGGAAATCAAGGCAATCCTCAAAGGCATTGACGCCGCCGAGCAGAAGTCCGCGCGCCAGGCCAGCCACAACACGCGTCTTTCCCTGGCCCTGCTTGACCAGAGCCAGAGCCTCCTGGACTACCTGCACGAGCAGGTCGCGCCCAAGAGCGAGGTCGTTTACGGCAGGAAGGGCGGGTTCCAGTCCCAGCGCGGCGGCCCGGCCCTCTTGAACGGGAGGGCGTGATGGCCTCCAGCATCAATTCCATACTGGGCATCGGGGCGGGCGCGCTGTACGCGCACCAGAACTCGATCCAGACCACGGGCAACAACATCGCCAACGTGGATACCGAAGGGTATTCCCGTCAGGGCGTGCGGTATCAGACCAACCCGTCGCTCAACGCCTATCCCGGCCAAATCGGGCAGGGCGTGCGGGCCACGGAAGTGTACCGCATGTTCAACCAGTTCGTCGAGAAGGCCTACATCAGCAAATCCTCCGACGCCAGCCGCTGGACCGAACAGTACAACCTGCTCTACAACGTTGACGCCCTGGTTTACGAATCGGACACGATTCCCGGCGTCGGCAGCACCCTGAACAAATTTTTCAACGGCTGGCAGACCCTCTCCAACAACGGAACGCTCATTTCCAGCCGGGAAGCCCTCCTGGCCGACGCGGAAAACCTGACCACCTACATCCGGGAGCAGTATTCCAGCCTGCAGTACATGCAGCAGCAGATGGACGGCCTGATCCGGACGGACGTGGACAAAGCCAACCAGCTGATCCGCGATATCGCCGAGCTTAACGGGCAGATCAACCAGTACAGCGTTCCGGGCAGGAACAACCCCAACGCCCTGCTCGACCAGCGCGATCTGAAGGTGCGCCAGCTCTCGGAAATCATCGATATCGACATCATCGACAGGGGCGAAGGGCACTACACGGTCAATACCAAGTCCGGCCTGCCCCTGGTTGACGAGCACAACTCTTTCGAGCTGGAGTTCCAGGGTCCGGTGGTCAACGACTACAAGGTCAAGAACCCGCCGAGCACGTATACCGGCACGGCGCACTTTGAAGGCTCCGACCAGTACGAATATACGGTTCAGGTTACCAACGGCGGTACCGTGGGCGTCGGCGGCGCGTCGGGCACCGCGACCTTCAAGGTTTCCATCGACGGCGGCAATTCCTGGCTCTGCAAGGACGGGGTATACCGCACCGAGGCGCAGGTGGCCAATCTTGGTCCCGCCGAACTGGCGGAAAAGGGCTTCATGGAATATGAAGCCAACGACCAGGGCAAGCCCGCGTACGTCAACGGCGTGAAAATCTGGTTCGACGGCGGCGCCGGCGACCTGGTCGGCAACGGAATTTCGGGCCAGTCCGACAAGTTCGAGATCGTGCCCAAGGGCGGCTTGTACTGGAAGCGCCCCACAGGGGTGGAGCGCGGCCTCATCACCCCCATGCGCATGGGGGACGGCACGGAGAACGCCCGCCGCACGACCGGCGGGAGCCTGGCCGCCTATTTCGAGTTTCGCGACAACCTGATAGGCGGCTATCTCGACCGGCTTGATTCGTTTGCCGGCACCCTGGCCTGGGAAGTAAACCGCGCGCACAGCCAGGGTTACGGGCTTGAGCCGCGCACGAGCATCCTCGGGGACTATCAGGTCCAGAACAAGGATGTCGCGATGAGCAGCCCTTATTCCGGGATGGCATTCGGCGACAAGCTCCAGGCGGGCACGCTCTCCATCGCCATGTTCAATCCCGACGGCACGCCGCTCATCGATGATACGACCGGCAAGCACATCCTTCTTGAAGTCGCCTTCGACCCCACGACCGGCAGCTTGCAGGATCTCGCGGACGCCAGTCAACTGGAAGCGGGCACGAAACTCGCCGGGACCGGGGTGAGTTTTTCGGCCAC
>JAJBSY010000074.1 GCA_020861205.1 Deltaproteobacteria bacterium
GTCTGCAGGCTGCGCTATGGGCCGGGTAAAAAAACGCTGACCATGCGGCGCGAAAGCAGCATTACCGTCCCGGTTCCGTCCGGGGATGCGGCCATTCTCCTGCGGGAGTGCACGGAAGGCACGTTTTACTGCACCGTGGACTACATCGCCGACGAGGACGGGGATTTCAAACGCGTGAAGGCCGCGCGCCCCGCCCGCAAAAGCGATTGAGACGACCCGGGTCAGGCTTTCCGACCGGCAAGGAGGGCGGATATCTGCCCAAGCACGTCGGTAAGGTCTTTCATGGCGACCGGCTTGGAAATATAAAAATTCATTCCCGCGTCAAGGAACCGCTCCCTGTCTCCCTTCATGGTATGGGCGCTGACCGTCACGGCGAGAATGTCCCGGGGCACGGGCCTGACATGCCCCGCCGCATCCGGCATTTCCCGCCGCAGCAGGGCGCGCGTCTCTTCGGACGGCGTGAAGCCTTCCAACCTGTTTTCCCGTATCCGGGCGATCACTTCCAGCCCGTCCATATCCGGCATCTGGATATCCGTGAACAGACAGTGAAACGGGTGGAGCTGCAGCATCTCCAGTGCCTGCCTGCCGTTCCTGACGCAAACGGGCACATGCCCGAGCCGCCGCAGAAACATCCCGAGCGCGTAGCGGCTGACGTCATCATCCTCGACCACCAGGATGTGCAACCCTTCCCGCTCCCTTTCGCCGCCCGGCAGGGCGGGTTCCGCCTCGCCCGGAATATCCGGCAGACGGGCAAAACACAGCGAGCAATGAATCGTCGTACCCATCCCCGGTTCGCTTTCGGCATGGACGCTGCCGCCCATCAGGTCCACCAGATGCCGGACGATGCTCAGCCCAAGGCCCGTCCCGGTGTGTTTCCGGGTCGGCGAGCTGTCGATCTGCGTAAAGGCGTCAAATATCCTGACCTGCTGGTCGACGGGAATGCCGATGCCCGTATCCGTGACGGCAAGGTAGATCCAGACCGAGTCGGGCTTGCCGCACGGCAGCACCGAGCACTCCACCCGGATTTTGCCCTTCTCGGTAAACTTCAGCGCGTTCCCCACGATATTGAACAATATCTGGCGGACCCTGCCGTCATCCCCGAGCATACGGTCCGGAATTCCCGGCCCCACGACCACCTCGAACCCGAGCCCGCGTTTTTCTGCCTCGCTCCGGAACAAGCCGAGGGAAGATTCAAACGAGCTTGTAAAATCGAAAGGTTCCACCTGGAGTTTCATTTTACCGGATTCGATGCGCGCGAAATCGAGGATATCCGAGATAATCCGCAGCAAGGCCTGGCCCGAGCTGTTGGCGGTACGGACATACTCGCGCTCCTCTTCGTTCAGCGGCATGAGGTCCAGCAATTGGAGCATACTGAGTATGCCGTTCAGGGGGGTGCGCAACTCGTGGCTTATGTTGGCCAGAAACTCGTCCTTGACCTTGTTGGCCTGCTCGGCCGCCTCCTTGGCCCGTTGCAGCTCGCGGACGAATTCGTGCCGCCTGAGAACGAGCCAGGCCCCGTTGACAAAGGCCTCAAGCTGGTTCAGGTCGTCTTCGCGGTATTCGGCATTTTCCTTGTCGCGCACTCCCGCTATGCAGACAACGCGTTCCCCGTCAACAACCGGCGTGACCATGTACCGCATGACCTTGACCCGGCCGTCGAACAGTTCGAGAACCGGCTGCAGGCAGTTGCCGTTCTTGATGACAGGCTGATAGAGCCGGCCGTTCCCGTCCACGGTGATATCCACCAGGTCTTGCGGGAGCGAATCGGTTGGTAGTTCATCCGTGCGGAACTCCAGGTAATGGTCCTTCGACCAGACCATGCGCCCGCCCAACCCTGGGAAATTATAGGGAAAAAATACAAAACCGCTCTTGCTCTCCGTTATTTTCACCAGGCTGTCGATGACGAAGTCCAGGACTTCCTCCTGCGTCGCGCTGGTCATTTGGGTCAGGTGATACAACGCGTCGAGGCGTTTTTCGTTCAACCGGGCGCGGCGTTCGGCAAGCAGCCTGTCCGTCACGTCCCAAAACTGGCTGACAACGCCGGTAACCGCCCCTTTCTCGTCGAATTCGGGCCAGAAGAAATGCTCGCCCGTCACGGTATGGCCGTAATCCGTGGCAAAGCTGACCATTTCGCGGATGGCCCGCCCCTCGGAAAAAACTTTTTCAACGTTTTTCCGGACAAAGGTTCTGATCGCGGCATCCGGCGTTGCGGCATCCACGGCGTCGGCATCCGGAAACACGGTCACCGGAGCGGGGCTTGGGGAAAAAGCAGCGCATCCACCAGGTTGCGGCCGATCGGAACCCGCCTTGTCCCCCGCGCCATCCGGAACGGCGTAATACCGAGGCAGACTCATGAATGGGTTGCCGTGCTGGAATTTGACGTCAAACCGCAGGAACGTGACGTCCATCAGCGCGCCGTTCACGCGCACCGGTTTGCCGCCCGCGTCCTTTTCCACGACGCGCCCGCGGCTGAGGAGCCAGATCCACTCCCCATCCTCGCGGCGGATGCGGAAAAGGGTCCGGTAGTCCTCGGTGACGCCTTCCACGACGTCCCGCGCCGCCTCCAGGAACGGCTGCACGTCGTCCTCGTGCACCAGCGGCCACCATTTCGACAGGGCCACCTGTACCCCGGGATCGTCCGGACGTTGCAGGATATCGCGCCATTCGCGGGAATAGTGAACGGTATTGGTGGGGATTTCCCAGGACCAGGTCACCAGCCCGTGGACGGGGGGCGCTTTTTCGTTTTCGAGAAAAAAGGCGTCTTCAAGCTCCCGGCCGGCGATGCGGCGTCCTCCTGAATTGCCATTCCGAGTGGAAGATACGGCCATGCTGACTCCGACGACAAAAATACGGCACGGAGAAAAACTATTGGGACCAGATACCGTAATACTCCATTTTTAATTTTATATAAACCTTTCACCCGCGATTTATGCCGCATGGCGGCAATTCGTCCGAAACGGTTTGCGGCGCGCGCGCGGCGGGAAAAAAACCCGTTTCGCGTCCGGCCCCGTCCGCCTCTTTTTCCGGGCCGAATTCCCTTTTCCGTGCGTACCGCTTGTCCTTCGCGTGATTTTAAGGC
>JAJBSY010000389.1 GCA_020861205.1 Deltaproteobacteria bacterium
GTGCAGAGCATTATCTCCGCGCGTGAAGGATCGGCAAGGCTGCGTTTTCGTGCCTTGCTCAAAAAAGGCGAGAACATTCCGGACCCCCTCACCGAGGAATGGGTCTACGACCTGCCGCTCTGACCGCGCCCGGAACAACGACCATGACCACTTCGTTTCCCGCATTACCGGACAGCAAGCGCCTTGCCGCGCGCGACAGGGTGCTTCTTTACACGCGCGGCATGGATATCGAGCCGGAAGACGGCATCCGCCTGGCGCTCGAGAGTATGCGCAAGGCGGGAGACGGCGCCGGCCCGGAAAAAGTCATGGAGGAGCTGTTCACCCTGTTGCGGGAAAACGGCCGTCCACCCTTGATACCGGATCCGGACGGCACGACCCTGGTTTCCTCCCCGCCCGTACACCGCCAGACCGTGTTGCCCAAGGACATGGATCCCCTTTCGTTTTCGGCGGCGCTCGCCAAATGGGTCAGCGGCCTCGCCCGCGGTTGCGCGGGAAAGGGAGAAAACGCCTCATGAGCGCGGCTTCCCGCCTTCCGGCCTGGGTACACTCCGGCAACATCCGCCGCCTGATCCTGCTTGCCCTGATCATCGTTCCATCGCTCTTCGCGGCTTCCATCATGTATACCCTTCTGCCGGTCACAACGGGCGTCCTGTTCAATTCCGTCATCACCGCTCTTTTCGGCGTCCTTTTCAGCTGGATATCCATCGGATTCTGGAGTTCCCTCGCGGGATGCGTCATTGTCCTGCGCAAGGTGGACCGTTTCAGCGTGACCGCCGGCCTTCCGGACGATTGCCGCCTTACGGACGACTTCCGTACCGCTCTGCTTTTTCCCGTTTACAACGAGGACACCCGGATGGTGGCCGAAGGCGTGCGCACCGTTTTCGCTTCTCTACGGGAGCTGGGCATCGAAAGACATTTCGACACCTTCCTGCTGAGCGACTCCACGGATCCGGAAGCCTGGGTACGGGAGGAAGAGGCTTGGTATTCCCTGGTGCGGGAGGAAAACGCGTACGGCCGGATTTTTTACCGCCGCCGGAGAAGCAACCTGAAACGCAAAAGCGGCAACATAGCTGATTTTTGCCGACGCTGGGGAGCCGACTACAAATACATGATCGTATTTGACGCGGACAGCGTCATGGCCGGCAAAACCCTTGCCCGGATGGTGCAGGCCATGGAAAGACGCCCGGATATCGGTATCCTGCAAACGCCTCCCAAAGCCTTCGGCAGCCGTTCGCTCATAGCCCGGGTGCAGCAGTTTGCCAACCACCTCTACGGGCCCATTTTCGCCGCCGGTCTGCATTACTGGCAGCTGGGTGATGCCCAATACTGGGGGCATAACGCCATTATCCGCACGGCTCCGTTCATCGAGTTCTGCCAACTCCCGGTCCTGCCCGGAAACTCCCCACTCGGCGGCGACATCATGAGCCACGATTTCGTGGAATCCGCTCTCATGCGCCGCGCCGGATACGGCGTGTGGCTGGCGTACGACCTGGACGGTTCCTACGAACAAACGCCCCCGACGCTTATCGATGAACTCGTCCGCGACAGACGCTGGTGCCAGGGCAACCTGCAGCACAGCCGCCTTCTGTTCACCCGGGGCTTCTTTCCCACGCACCGGGCCTTGTTCATCAACGGCATCATGTCTTACGGCTCGGCCCTGCTCTGGTTCTTTTTCCTCCTCGCCAGTTCCGCCCAGGCCATGGCCGAACTTTTCGTTGTTCCGACCTATTTCCCTTCCGGGCCGAGCCTTTTCCCTGACTGGCCCCAGTTTTTTCCCCGCTGGGCGCTGACCTTGCTCAGCAGTACCGCCGCCCTGCTTTTCCTCCCCAAAATTTTCGCCTTGCTCATCGCGATATTCCGGAGGGAAAGCAAGCATTTCGGCGGGGTTGCGGCCATGACGGCCAGCGTGGTGGGCGAGGTTCTCGTCTCCACCCTGCTCGCCCCGGGCCGCATGTTGTTTCACAGCTATTTCGTCATAAGCACCCTGCTGGGAAGCCGCAGCGGCTGGAACACCCAGAACCGCTCCCAGGAAACGACCTGGGGCGACGCCATCCGTTTCCATTGGTGGGGCACGCTTCTCGGCGTCGTCTGGGGCTGGCTCATGTACCTGGCGAACCCCGGATTTTTCCTCTGGCTTTCTCCCATCGTCCTGGGACTGGCCGTTTCCATCCCCCTTTCGGTTTTGACCAGCAAAATCCGGCTCGGGTCCGGCGCCCAAATTCTTCGCCTTTTCCGGACGCCTCCGGATACGGAGCCGCCCAAAGAGTTGGCCTTTCTCAAGCGCAATATCCGCAAACCCCTGCCGCCCTGTCCCTTTACCCTCACCCGCGGCAAAGGGTTCGTGCGCGCCGTGGTCATTCCGCGCGTGTTCTCTCTTCACCAGACTCTGAACGGACGTCAACGCCGTAATTCGCCGCAAAAGCAAGCCTGGCTCGCCTCCCTTTCTTCCAGGGCTCTGGCCCATGGTCCGGATTCCCTGAACCCAAAAGAAAAGATCGCCATCCTCAGCGATCCCGAATGCCTGCGGACGTTGCACCGCAAAGTATGGCAGCTTGATGCCTCCAGCGCCCGCCAATGGGGTATCAGTTAGAGCGGTTTCACTTTGAGACTCTCGCTTCACGGCGGGCAAGGCCCGTCTTCGCCACTTTCGCGGGCCTTGTCGCCCTTCGTCTCACTAGTTCCGAGCATTTTGTCATGAAAGAGCATTTCAACGGTGGAATGCTCTAAAAGCACCCGAAGCGCGATCAATGCAGCCTGACCGGCAATGAGTAGGTTTTGCCGTTCAGCCGCATCGTAAGCGTCAGCACGTTCCCGTCAGGCGCCATGAATTGTGGGAATTGCAGAAAGTTCCTCCCCTGCGTTGCGCTTGTCACGAGGGTATAAATCGTCTCCCCGTCGGCGGCGGCAAAGGCGAAATGCGCCTCTCCAGCCGACCCGGCCCAGAAAGGTATCCGGAACATGCCGGTATCCGGATGGCGGCGGACGTCAAAGGCGTCCGGAACATATTCCCGACCCTTGCGCACAAGCGTTACCACGGCTTCGGGAAAGCCTTCTTCCAGTTGCGGCTCGGTGATGC
>JAJBSY010000217.1 GCA_020861205.1 Deltaproteobacteria bacterium
GGGGTATGAGATGGTGCCCAAACAGTATGGCTCCGGGGATACCGGGCAGAAACGCTACGCGTAGCGGCGTTTCCGGAACTGCAATGCCGGGGCTCTGATGGGGAGCTCCGGCATTGCAGTGTACCGCCGGTTTTCCGGCAGCGTTACACGAGAAAAGGCGGCGGTGACGGCGCCGCCCTGTGGTCACTTTGTCGCGCATCGTTCGGCAAGGGCCTGGCCGACGCTTTTCCCCATGGCGCGGCATTGCTCGAGCGCGTCCTTTTTGGGCACCCAGTTGCAGGTAAGCGGTTCGACGGGCATTTCAAATCCCATTTTTTCAAGCCATTCATGGATGGCGCGCGGCGCCTCGCCGGACCAGCCGAACGAGCCGAAGGCCGCGCCGATTTTGCACTTGGGCCGCAACCCCTTCATATACGTCAACAGGTCCGCCACCCCCGGCATGATGCCGTTATTGTGCGTGGGGCTGCCCACGAACACGGCCCCCGCGTCGGCGAAGGCCGTCATGACCGCGCTGTGGTGGTTGGCTTTCAGGGGCAGGAGATGGTAGGGGATTCCCGCTTCGGTCAAACCGTCACCGATGGCGCAGGCCATGCGTTCCGTGCTGTGCCACATGGTATCGTACGTGACGATGGCGCGTTTTTTCCATCCCGGTGCCGCATAGCGGCGGTAAGTTTCCAGCGCGTAGGCGACGTCGTCCTTGCCGCGAAAAATCAGGCCGTGGTCCGGAGCGATCATGTCGATATCGAGGTTCAGGCCGGCCACCTGCTCGAGTGTTTTGGTCACCTGGGGCGCGAACGGCTGCACGATGTTATGATAGTATTCCTTCATGGCGTGCTCGATCACTTCGCGGTCCAACTCGTCGGCGAAGCGTTCGCTGCAGGCGATGTTCTGGCCGAAGGCGTCGTTGGAGAGCAGAAGCTTGTCCTCGGCGAGGTAGGAGAACATGCTGTCGGGCCAATGGAGCATACGCGCTTCGATGAAATGGACGGTGCGCTTGCCGAGGCTGAGAGTGTCCCCGCTTTTTTTGACTTCTATGGGCCAGCCTTCGGTATCGAAGTGCCCCTGCATCGATTTGAGCCCCATGGGGGAACAAAAGATTTTTTCCGGCTTGCAGAGGTTCACGATTTCACCGAGGCATCCGGCGTGGTCGAGCTCGACATGGTTGACGACCAGGTAGTCGATTTTTTCGGGATCGACGAGCTCGCGGATCCGTTGCAGCATAAGACTGATGGATCCGGACTTGACCGTGTCGAACAGGGTTATCTTCTCGTCGAGAACCAGGTAGGCGTTGTAGGTTGTACCCTGCGGGGAGCGGGAATACCCGTGAAAATCCCGGCAGGAATAGTCGACCGCGCCGACCCAGTATACATTGTCTTTGATGGCGAGAGGGTTCATATCCGATCCTTCGTTAGATGAGAATGGGTGGGCGAAATATAGCCGCCCCGGCGCACGAAGGCAATACCGGACGGTAAAAATGAAGGCGGCCCGAACACGAAGCGCGGGCCGCCGGGCGGATTATCCGCGGTCAGGCGGGTTCGAAACTTTCCTTCCCCGCGCCGCAGAGGGGGCACACCCAATCGTCCGGAACGTTTTTCCAGGGGGTTCCCGCGGGAACGCCGTTATCGGGATCCCCGGCGGCGGGGTCGTAGACATACCCACAGAGAGAGCAGACGTGCTTTTCCATTTTTTTCTCCTCTTTCAGATGCGATTACTCAATTCATCCCGAAATATTTCAGGCTTCGGCCTTCCAGTGCCCGTGCAGGTTGCAATACTCCCGCGCGGTAACGGAATCGGCCTTGATGCAGAATTCCGCTTCCGGGGCGTCGCCCGGGTTGAGGAACTTGTGGTAGGAACGGCCGTCGGCGATGATCTCGATCCATTGGATCCAGTGCTTGTCTTCCATGGGATGCGGCACGGAACCGACCTTGACCTTGTACCCGGTGGCGGTTTTTTCAATGACCGGCACGTGCTTTTCCTTCGCGCCGTCGGTTTCGCCTTCCTTCATCAACTTCATGGGCTCGCCGCAGCAGTCCGGGTTGGCGGCGCCGCCATACATCACTTCCAGAAGGTTGCCGCACTTCAGACACTTGTAGACTTCAAACTGCTTAGCCATAATGGATCTCCTTTATGTATCGGGCGTAAGTGGCCCTGATCGGTTGCCGATCTGTTATTAACAGGAATAATTCCTATTAAAAGCTTTGACAAGCGTTTTCTTATACCTTCTCCAGTATCCTTATATACGCGGGTCTGTGGCCCGCGTCCATTAGTATTGTGGTTTGCAGAACGGGCTGTTCGGAGACGGTTACTGGATGGGCAGGAGGGCGGGGTTTTCCTCCCCGATGGCGACGTGCAGTTGGGAAACCGCGATGAGATAGTCGGCCTGCGCGCCGGTAAGCGTAGCTTCCGCCTGGGTGAGCTTCGCCTGGGCGTCAAGAACGTCGATGAAAATACCGACCTGGGTCTGGTACAGGGCGTCGGCCATCCGGTAGGCTTCCTTGGCCTGCTCCAACCCTTTCTGGGCGACCTTGATCCGTTTCGCCGTTTCGGAAATTTTCAGGAGGCGTGATTTAACATCGTGGGCGATCTCCTGTTTAAGGTCCATGGCATCGGCCGCGAAACGGTTTTTCGTCTGTTGGGCCTGGCGCACCCCGTAGTATGTCGTGCCCCCGGAAAAGGCGGTCCAGTCCGCGATGACGCCGGCGGACCAGGCGTTGTACCGGCTCGGCAAATTGTCGCTGCCCGCCGCGGCGAAGGTATCGCCCTGGGTTGACCAGCCGGCCTCGGCGTCAATTTTGGGGTAATAGTCGCTCCGGGCGATGCCCACGTCCTTTTCCGCGATGGCGATGGCTTTTTCGGCCATGATAAGGTCGGGGCGTTTCATAAAGGCCGTTTTCAGGCACTCGTCGAAGGTGCGGGTGAACGGGATGAAGTCCAAACTGCCCGTGTAGTCTGTTTCGGCCTCCACCGGCAGGATGAGGAGCGTGTTGAGCCGGGAGAGTTGGGTTTCATACGCGTTGATGGCCTGGAGGAGAAAATCCTCGGCCGTGGCGACGTCCACCTC
>JAJBSY010000365.1 GCA_020861205.1 Deltaproteobacteria bacterium
GAAGTAAAAAAAGCCACCAGCGAGGATGCCGCAACGACCCGTCCGTTCGCAGTGCAGCCATGGGTCCTCAAAGGTTTTCATTGGACCGCGTGCCGCGTCCTTTCACTCGGCACCACGACAAGCCTACCGTCCGCGGCCTGAAAAAACAAGAAACCCGCCATGGTTATCATGCATCAGGTTTGGCGGGAAGTGGCCCCGCCCGTCCCCGGCTGAAAAATTTTTCGGATGCCTTGCCCTTCACGCCAAAAAGCACTAGGTTTTCCACTTCATATCCCGTTCGTTCGCAACTGCGCCGTCCAAGGAGTTTCCCATGGGTTTCCCGTCCAGGTACCATGCTGTCGCCGACAACCTGCTCGCCCCGTTGAACGCGGCGCCGTTCACCTATACCGACGGCGAAGTCGAGGACTATCTCGCGGACGTCGTGGCCGGGGCGGATGATCGCGGCACCCTGTCCCTCACCCTGCTCCGCGCAATCAAGGACTGGCCCACGCATTACCACCTGGGGTACAACCGCAGTTTTCTGTTGCGCCCGTTGCGCCACCTGTTGCACGGGAAAAGCGTCCTGGAACTGGGGGCCGGATGCGGGGCGCTGACGCGCTATCTCGGCGAAACCGCCGCCAGGGTCGTGGCGCTGGAGGGAAGTCCCAAACGCGCGGCCATCGCGGCCTCGCGCTGCCGCGACCTGCCGACGGTCACGGTTGTCAACGATACCATACAGAGCCTCGAACTCGATCAGACGTTCGATGTCGTCACGCTTATCGGCGTGCTGGAATACGCCCGTTCGTTCGGCCCGGAGACGGAAAAACCGGAGGCGGCTCTGCTCGCCATAGCCCGGTCGTTCCTCAAGCCTGAGGGGCATCTTTTGCTCGCCATTGAAAACCAGCTCGGCCTCAAATATTTCGCCGGTTCCGCTGAAGACCACACGGGCCTGCCGTTTTTCGGCATCCATGACCTCTACACGCCGAAAACCCCGGTCACGTTCGGCAGAATGGAGCTGCTTTCCCTGCTGGAGGCGGCCGGGTTCGCGTCCATCGAGCAGCTCATCCCCCTGCCGGATTATAAATTTCCCGTCACGGTCCTCTATCCCGCCAGCCTGGACGAAGAAAACCCGGCCCTGGACATTACCCCGTTCATCCAGAACAGCTACAGGGCGGACTGCCAGAGCGCGTCGGAGCATTGTTTTTCCCTGGAGGCGGCGACCGGCCCGGTAGTGCGCAACGGCCTGGCGCGGGATCTTTGCAACTCGCTGTTTTTCGTGGCATCTCCCGCTCGCGGGACGCGCGCCTGCGATCCCGACTGGTACGTCGCCCATTACGGCACGATGCGGGCGCCGGAGTATGCCAAGGAAACGCTGTTCGCCAAGGTGAACGGCGGCATCCGGGTTCAACGGCGCTACCTGGACGCTGAGGCCCGCCGTGACGGCGCAATGGCCGCGAACATCCTCAGGGATGAACCGTACCTGCCCTACCCGCTTTACCAAGACAGCCTTATCCCCCTGATAAACACGCCGGGGTGGGACGCGCGGACGATCGCGCTTTGGGCCAGGGGGTGGACGGATTTCTTGCGCGACAACGCTACCGGCGGACAACTCCCCGGCACGTTCCTGGACGCAACGCCGCTGAACTGCATGGTGACGCCAGGGGGCGACTACATCTTTTTCGACCTGGAATGGGAACGTAGAGAAGGGAAAACCATCCCTTTGCCGTACGGCATCTTCCGGGGCCTCTTCCAGTCCCTCGGCTGGTTCGAAAACGTCGCCCCGCCGGCGGACCGTACACCCACCCGCACGCTGGTGCTGATCGCCTCCGTCATGGCGCGGCTGGGCGTTCCCCTTGAGCCGGAAATGATGGCGGAATGCATACGCCTCGAGCAGGAACTGCAGGCCCAGGTTACCCTTGACCGGCAGCCCCCGGACGCGCTGAACGCCCAAAGCCTCACGGTCCGCATGCTGGCCTGAACGGTATCAATGCTCTGCGCACGGCAAGCCCAGGGCTTTCGGGAAGCGGTTTCCCCCCGCATTTAAGCGATCTTTTTGAGGGAAAAACGGAGATTTGGGTTGACGCGGGAGCGTAATCTGAGTAGATATCTCTCCTCGTCGGGATGTAGCGCAGTCTGGGAGCGCACTTGAATGGGGTTCAAGGGGTCGAAGGTTCAAATCCTTTCATCCCGACCAGAAATTACAAGGACTTATGGTGGATTCCATGAGTCCTTTTTCTGTTTAGCCTGTATTGGCCCCGCCCTGGCCCCGCTATTTCTTTTTTTGGATAAATTGCTATTACTATATGGTATTGAATCAGGGGATAAAGGCGGAAACTCGTGGACGCACACAAAGGTCAAATAACGTATAATTTGCTCTCTCGAGAGCTTCCCTTTATCCGTCCTATATATCGGACCTTACTCTCACGCAGAAGGACTTATGCCGCCTTTGAGGCTGAACAGATAGTGACAATCCTAGATAAGATAAAGCCTACAGGGACAGTTCTTGACCCCATGTCGGGCTATGGCGTTCTTGCAGAGATTTGCAGAGAGCGTAATATCCCAACCTGCTGTATGGAAATAAACCCACCAAGTTATCTTTGGCAGGTCTTGCTTGAGCCTAACAATAAATTAGAACTCCTTTTCGCATGTGAAGTTCTAGAACAGGCTTGTAAAAATATAAGGGCAGCTAAAGACTTTGAAGCTTCAGATACTTGGTTTCCAAGTGAATCTGTTAATATTTTGAAGCAACTGTGGCATAGAGCATCATCTATTATGCTCAATAAGCTCAAAAGTGACAAAGGTGAAACTTATCTTGCCGCAGTATTATTGCCATTTTTAGGACGATTATCATCACATTCAGAAGGTACAATCAACATCCAAGTCAAAAAAAGTGGTGTAGTGTTCTATAAAGACTGGAAAAGAGATTTTAAAAATTATCTATCCCTTATTGCGAACAGCATAATTGAAAAATATGAAGACAAATCAATCCAGAGTGAAATATTGTTTATCAATTCACTAGATCACTATGAAATTGAAACAAAATATTCATACATTATAACATCACCTCCTTACCCTAATA
>JAJBSY010000133.1 GCA_020861205.1 Deltaproteobacteria bacterium
GTAAGGAGGGGCCATGTCCCAGACCTATACCCACAAGGATCTCGCCCGGAAGCTCAAGGTTTCCGAAACCACCATCAAGAGCTATCGCCGCAAATTTCCGGACTGCATACCGGTGGGCAGCCAGGGCAAGCCGATCCGCTTCCTGCCGGAGGCCGTGGCGGTCTGTACGCGTATTCGCGACCTGTTCGATCTCGGCATGTCGGTGGAAGAGGTTCGCGGACGCCTTTCCCAGGAGTTTCCCTGGATATCGCTGGTGGCCAAGGATGAGCCGCAACCGCCCCAGGGTTCCGGCGCCATGCCCCAGGAATTCACCATCGCGTTGAGCAACCTCGCCAAAAGCATGGTTACCCTGCTTCAGCAGCAGAGCGGCATCGTGGATCGCATGGAGAAGCTGGAAACGACTCTCGGGGAATTGAATACCCGCGCGCCCGTTCCCCAGGAAGGGGGCGTGAGGACTGCGGATTTCAAGGCCCTCCTGGAGGATTTGCAAGGGTACCTGCGTAACGCGCTCTTGCCTCTGCAGCAGTTGCAGCGGCTCAACGAGGTGCAGGGAATCACCGAAGTGCTGCACCAGGCCGCGACAAACATGGTTGATGCGGCCCAGATCATGCGGTCGCTGGCGGAAAGGGCCAAATCTCCAGCCGAAACCGAACCCTCGTCGAAAATCGTACAGTTTCCGTCAACCGCCGCCGCGCAGCCCCAGGCTATGCAAAGCATACAGCAGGACCCGCCCCGGGCCTTCCTGCTTCGCCCGATGGTCGTCCGTACCGTGGACGGGGCGTACATCGGCGCCGGGGGCAAGTCCCGCGGCCGGTTCACGCTCAACGATTTCAAAGCGCTTCTTGTATACGGGAGACAGCCGGGCGAACATTTTTCCCTGCATTGGGAACAGGCGAACGGCGACTGGACAGGCACCCTGACCCGGTCCGGCACGGAAAAGAACGGGAAATGGCGGTTGCAGCTGAAAGAAGCCATGAGCCAGAGCGGGGTCGGCGTGGTGGAACTGGTCGGGTTTGCCGTCAACGAGGAGACGGTGCATCCGGCTGAATTCGTCGGTTTCGTCAGTAGTTTAAGCGGCGGGGAATAGCTATTCGACGCCCCGCTTGCCACTGGTATCCGACGTCCCAGGCGCTACCGCCATCCCTTTCCAACCCTTCCCATGCGCCCAAGAAGATAACCACGTCGGAAGCCCTCGGCATGGTCTCCCCCAGCCGGTGGTCGAAGGCTGGTCGGCCGGGCGTACGCCCTTAATGAAAAAACAAGGCCGCTGTCTTCAGGCAGCGGCCTTGTTTTCCTTTCGTTTCACGATGCGACCGTCACAGCATCATGGCTTCCCCGGCCTTGACCGCGATATTGAAGACAAAGGCGGGCACGATGCCGAGAAGCAGGGCGAGCGTGGCGAGCACCATGGCCCCGGCGGAGGAGAATACGGATGTGTCCGGCTGAACGGACGGGCCGTCGTCCTCGGTATAGGCGTGGCGGACCATGGACAGGTAGTAGTAAATGGCGATGGCGCTGTTTATCACAAGGCCGATGATCAGCCAGTCGTATCCGTGATCCCAGGCGGCGGTCAGCAGGAAGAGCTTGCCCATGAAGCCGATGGTCGGCGGCAGGCCCACCAGGGCGAACGCGCCGACAGCCAGGGAGAAGGCCAGGTACGGGTTGCGCTTGTAAAGGCCGTTCAGGTCTTTGAGTTCCAGGTTGCGGCCGTCGGAAGCCACGCGGCTGACCACCCAGAAGCAGAGCATGTTCATGATGACGTAAGCAAGGGAGTAGAAGGCGGCCGCGGCCATGCCCTTGGGGGTCCCGGCGACCAGGCCGACCACGATGTACCCGGCGTGCGCCACGGAAGAGAAACCGAGAAGGCGTTTGAGGTCTTTCTGGGCCAGGGCGCAGAGATTGCCGAAGGTCATGGAAATGAGCGCGAGCGCCGCCAGGCAGTTGGTAATTTCAAGGCCCGGCTTGAGGCAGGCCGCCAGGCGGATAAGGACGATCACCGCGCCGAGCTTGGGCAGGGTCGCGACAAAGGCGGCGGTCTCGTTGCTCGCCCCCTGGTAGACGTCCGGGCACCAGAAGTGGAAGGGGAAAAGCGCCAGCTTGTAAAACATGCCGCAGAGGAAAAGCGTGAGGCCCATGACCGCTTCCGGGTTGGTGGCGAAGTGCCAGTCCTTGCCCATGAGATCGGCGATGTACGTGGTGTGCTGGGCGGCGATGATGTGCGAGAGGCCATAGAGGCTCAGGGCTGTCGCGGCCGCGCCGAACAGGATGTACTTGGCGCCCGCTTCCGCGCTCTCCCTGGTTCTGCCGCGGATCGGGATCAGCACGTACAGGGCGTAGGAAGAGAGTTCCAGGGCCAGGTAGAGCGTGACAAGTTCCACGGTGGAGGCGAGGAGCATCAGACCCCAGGCGGACAGGCCCATGAAGAGGTAGTAATCGCTTCTCTGGGCGTTTTCCAGGGTGGGCTGTTTCAGGGTGTTGACCACCACGAAGCAGAAGCCGAGCGCGATGGCCAGCTTGAAAAACTGAGAGAGCAGGTCGATGCGGTACGCGCCTTCGAACAGGGAACCCGAAGCGCACAGCCCGAGGGCGGAAACCGCCAGGACGATGCCGGAAGCGACGGGAAGCCATTTGGCGACCGGGCTCGGGAACTTATCGCCCATGGCGCTGGCCGCGAAGAGCGCCAGCACGAGAATGAACATGACCCCTTCGGGGGCTGTCTGGAAGAGAAAGGTCACTTCGCTTCTCCTTGGTTGTCGGCCACGACAAGGGCGGCATCGGCTAAGGCGGCGGGCGCGGGGCCTTCCGCGAGGGTATCACGGTGCGTTGACGGAACCACGGCTGTCCCCGGTTCCATGACCATTTTCACGGCGGTGGAGGCGAAGCGCGTGGAACGCACCACTTCGGATCCGTCGATGGAGACCACGACCGCCTTGTTGGCGCGGATGGTGTGGTCGGTAAGCAGCTTGTCCACGGACGGGGTGACCATGCGCAGGAAAGGCGTGGGCGAAAGGCCGATCAGCAGCACCAGGAC
>JAJBSY010000185.1 GCA_020861205.1 Deltaproteobacteria bacterium
CGAACGATTGCGGATACCAAGCACAGCAAAAGGAAGCGAATCATGTTGCAAAAACTTCTCGTTCTCATTCTGGCCGTGACTCTTGTGGCACTTTCCGCCTTCGGCGCCGTCGCCGCGCCCAAAATGAAACTCCGTCTCGGCCACGTGCTCGACCAGAAGAGCACCCGCCATGAAGCCGCCATGAAATTCGCCGAGCTCGTGGCCCAGAAAACCGGCGGCGACATCGTCATCGAACTCTTCCCCAGCTCGCAGCTCGGCAACGAACGCGACATGCTCGAAGGCCTCCAGATGGGAACCATCGACGCGGTCATCACCGGTGACATCATCAGCAACTTTTACGGCCCGCTGGGGCTTTTCAGCGTGCCCTACATGTTCAACAGCCTGGAACATCTGCGGGCCGTCATGTACGGCGACATCGGGGAGGAAATCAAGGCCGGCCTGCTGAAGGAATCGGACATCGTGGCGCTGGAGTTCATGGAACGCGGCCCGCGCGAGATAACCAGCAACAAGCCCGTCAACACGGTTGACGACATCCAGGGCCTGAAGATCCGCGTGCCGGAAATCCCGGTCATCGTGGAATCCTGGAAGGCCATGGGCGCCAACCCCACGCCGATGGCTTTCGGCGAAGTGTATACCGCCCTGCAGCAGAAGACCATCGACGCCCAGGAAAACCCCTTCGTGGACATCGCTTCCGCCAAGCTTGAGGAAGTGCAGAAATTCATCGCCATGAGCGACCATATGTTCGGGTACGCCATGCTCAGTATCAGCCCCGAAGTCTGGAAGAAACTGTCCGACGCGGAAAAGCAGATCTTCCGCGACGCGGCCAAGGAAGCCCGTGACTATCAGAACGGCCTGCTGGTCAAGGTGGACGAAGACCTTGAAAAGTATTTCATCAGCAAGGGCATCACCTTCACCAAGCCGGACAAGAGCGGCTTCATCGCCAGGGTAAAACCCGTGCACGAAAAGTATGCGAAACGGTTCGGCCAGGATCTGTACGACAAGATCGTGGCCGTCGGCAAGTAGCGCTTTTTCCCGACACCGGCCCCGGGCGCGTTCGCAAGGCTGCTTCCGGGGCGACGCTTGGGCGGCATTCCCGCCCCCCGACATTTTTTACGCATGACGATCCGTCAGGAGGCACTCTCCCATGGAAACCCTGCGCAACGTTTTATACAAACTGGAAAAAGCCGTGGATAAATGCATCGTGCTGGTATGCGGTTCGATGCTGCTCGGCATAACGGCCCTCATATTCATCCAGGTCATCTTCCGGTACATCCTGCAGAACTCCATAAGCTGGTCCGAGGAACTGACCCGCTACATGATGGTCTGGATCGTGTTCCTGGCCTCCGGGTACGTTCTGAGCAAGGGCGGCCACGCCAACATCGACATGCTCCTCAACCGTTTCTCTCCCAAAATGCGTTCGGTCGCCGTGAAAGGCTCCCTGCTGCTGATCATGGTGTTTTCCGGCCTCGTCATCCGCTACGGCTTCATGCTTATGCGGTTCGGCAAACGACAAATCTCGAGCGCCCTTGAAATCCCCATGAATTATGTGTACCTGGCCATTCCGATCGGCGGCGCGCTGCTCATCTTCTACTGCCTGGTCCTCCTCTGCCGCCGCCAAGGAGAAGCGCCATGATTACCGTCCTGTTCATCGGGTTCGCCGTATTCGTCGTTTTCGGGATGCCCATCGCCTTCGCTCTCGGCCTGGCTTCCGTCGCGGGCATGGTCTACCACGGCGGATTCAACCTGGTCATCGTGGTGCAGCGGATGTTCACGGCCATGGATTCCTTTTCCCTCATGGCCATCCCTTTCTTCATGCTGGCCGGGAGCCTCATGGACGGCGGGGGCATATCGCGGCGCATCGTCAACTTCGCCAACGTCTTCGTGGGGTGGATCACGGGCGGCCTCGCCATGGTGGGCATCCTCGGCAGCATGATCTTCGCCAGCGTTTCCGGCTCGGCCGTGGCAACCACCGCGGCCATGGGCTCGGTGCTCATCCCGCCCATGGAGGAGAAGAAATACGACCGGGGGTATTCCGCGGCCGTCATCGCCGCCGCCGGGACCATCGGCCCCATCATCCCGCCCAGCATCCCGATGGTCATATACGGCTCCATCACCGGCGCCTCGATCGGGGCGTTGTTCGTGGGGGGCTACATTCCCGGCATCCTGATCGGCCTCGCTCTCATGGTCGTGGCCTATAGCATAGCCAAAAAACGCGGCTACCCCAAAAGCGCGGTCGCGAACCGCAAAGAAGCGTTCAGCAGCCTGGCGGACGGCGTCCTCGCCCTTATCATGCCTCTCATCATTATCGGCGGGATCCTCCTGGGCATCTTCACACCCACGGAATCCGGGGCCGTTGCCTGCGTGTACGCCTTCATCGTGGGCAAGTTCATCTACAAGGAACTGACGGCCAAGGCCATCTACCAGGTCATGCGGGAAAGCCTGATGATGACCACCATGATCATGTTCCTGGTGGCCGTGGCCTCCATTTTCGGCTGGCTGCTGACGGCGGAGAGCATCCCGCGCATCCTGGCCGAATTTTTCCTCAGCATATCCACCAACCCGCTGGTCATCCTGCTCATGATCAACATCATGCTGCTGATCCTGGGCACGTTCATGGACTGCACCCCGGCCATTATCCTGGTCGTTCCCGTGTTGCTGCCGCTGCTTCAGGAAGTGGGCATCGACCTTATCCACTTCGGCGTCGTGATGGTGGTCAACCTCGGCATCGGCCTCCTCACGCCGCCGGTCGGCACCTGCCTTTTCGTGGCCAGCAGGATATCCCGCCTGTCCATCGTGGAGATCGTCAAGGAAATCTGGCCGATGCTTCTGGTGATGTTCGGCGTGCTGATGCTCATAACCTATGTTCCGCAGACCATCACCTGGCTGCCCAGCATACTGATGCCCAACGGCTGACGGCTTTTTCCGCCTCCCGTTCACACTAACGGCTTCGCGCCTTAACCAAACTTTCCCAGGAGTGTGTCACCATGCCTTCCCCCGGATTGCGCGTCAAAAAAAGCTTTACCCGCCCC
>JAJBSY010000195.1 GCA_020861205.1 Deltaproteobacteria bacterium
TTCCCGGCCTGTCGGTCATGGCGTACGTGACGCTCGATTTTCAGGATCCCGACGAGAACGGCATGAGCAAACCAAGCGAATATGAAACGCTCATGGCGATCGAAGACGCGCTGGTGCCCGCGCTCGCCCACGAAACGTGCATGTTCGTCGGCCGCTGCACCACGAACGGGCAGCGCGACTTCTTTTTCTACATGGACAATGCCAAGGGCATGGAGGAAAAGGTCGAGGCCGTGATGGCCTCGTTCAACGACTACGCCTGGGATATGGGGCTCGTCGAAGAACCGGGTTGGGATACGTACCTGGAGTTTCTGTACCCGGACGAGCAGGGCATGGACACCATCTGGAACAACCGGGTCCGCCGCCAACTCGCGGAACACGGCGACAACATGGCGCTGCCCCGGCCGATCGACCATTTGCTCTATTTTCCCTCCGCCGCGGACCGCGACGCTTTCAAATCCGAAGTTCTTGCCGAGAATTTCACGGTAAAGGACGTCGATAATGACCCGGAAAGACCGTTCGGCCTTTTGGTGCAACGCGATGACGCGCCGGAGGATATCGACGACGTCACCTGGCCGCTGCGGGAACTGGCCGGGGCCCATGGCGGCCACTACGACGGCTGGGGTTGCGAAGTGGCGAAATGAGGACCAGGGAAAAACACTCACGCAAAGGAAAGGTATGAAAACCGCATTGCAGCGCGGCGCGGCGAACCGGTCGGACCACGACCCGAGGGCGGCCGCCCTGCGAGTCATAGACCAGACGCTTACCGGTCAGGAACCGTCGCAGATCCTGCTGGACAAGGCTTTACGTGAATCCAGGATGGTACCCTCGGATAAGGGGCTGTGCACGGAACTGGTCTACGGTTTTTTGCGGAACGCCATCAGGCTGGACTGGAACGTGCGCCAATTGCTGCGCGAACCGGACAACCTCCCGAGGGAGATGCTGTTGACCCTTGAACTTGCGGCCTACGAAATCGTGCACCTGCGCATTCCGGCGCATGCCAGCGTGAACTGGGCGGTATCACGGATACGCAACCGGTTCGGCAAGGGTCTTTCGGGCGTCGCCAACGGGGTTCTGCGGGCCTTCGCCAGGGACGTCAAGGCCTATAAAAGCATGGAGCGGTATACGGAGGCTCTCGGGGAACGGGAGGGCCTGGCGGTTTATTACGCCGTCCCCGGCTGGGTGGCGAACGTATGGCTTGACGCTTACGGCCCGGATACGGCCCGCGCGTATTTGGAAGCCTCCTCGTCCCCTCCGGTCCCGGCCGTGCGTGTCAACGCCTCTCGGGAGGACGCGGTAGCGGTGCGCATCGAACTCATGACCAACGGCCGGAGCGAGGCGCATCCGGTGGGTCCTTGGGGGCTGGCTTTCCCCGGGGGCGCTCCGTACATCGCGCGGAAGCTTGAACGGGAAGGAAAGCTTTCCTTCCAATCGGCGGCGGTCCAGGAGATGTTCCAGGCCCTTGATATGCCCTTCTGGCCGGGTCCCGTATGGGACGCCTGCGCGGGGCGGGGTGGAAAAACCGCCGCCATGCTCGAGAGAGGATTATCGGTAAGCGTCGCGAGCGACAGCGCCGCCGGAAGGCTTTCCGGCTTGCCGGGCGAGCTTGCCAGGCTGGGATTTGAAGAAGGCCTTCGGCCCGCGGTTCTGGAGGCGGACGTTGCCGACGTGCCGGATGACCCTGCGTTCGCGTCCTTGTTCGGCACCGTTCTTCTGGATGTCCCCTGCTCCGGCCTGGGCACGCTGGCCCGCCGTCCGGAGATCCGGTTCCGCCGGAGCGAAGCGGATGTCGCGGCCCTTACGGCCGCGCAGGACGGCCTCCTGGATGCCGCCGACCGCCATGTGCGTGACGGGGGATGCGTCGTCTACGTCACCTGCACGGTGAACCCGGCGGAAAATGAGGAGCGCGTCCGGTCTTTCCTTATGCGGTCCCCCGGATACTCCCTGGAGAAGGAGTGGGCAACCCCGCCCTCTTCGCCTTGGCACGAGTTTTTCTATGCCGCGGTGCTGGTAAAGAAGGGGAATGGATGATGCGAACGCGAACGCCGTCCGCAAGGTACGGCGTTCGCAAAGTGCATTTTCCAAGGTTGTCGGAGCGTTCCGGGCAAAGGATCGTGGGGTAAGAAGCTCGGCCGCAAGGCGCTATTTTTTCACAATAAAGGTCGGTATCTTATAATAGGGAAGTTTTTCAAGCGCATACTTCTCTTTTATTTGAGAAAGAAACTCTTCCACTGCCTGTGTTTCGCCGCTGACCGTCCCATAATCATCCAAAACGATGATTCCGTTGCGAACTATCCTGCAGAAGAGGTTTTCCAGAATGGTTTTCGTCGGTTCGTACACGTCCACATCAATATGCAGGAGGGCGATTCGTAACTCCGGATGGTTTTTTGCGTATTCGGGAACGGTTTCCAGAATATTTCCCCGGATGAATTCATAGTTGGTGAATCCCTTGTACGCGAACGTTTTTTGCAGCTCTTTATCGGTAATACCTTGACCGGCAGCCCCTTCGAATCGGTCGATAAACGATTCATCCTCTTGTGTCGAAGCCCGGGGAAATTTTCCGAACGCGTCAAATCCGATGATCTTTCGGGAGTCCTGACTTTCCAGCATCTCGCGGAATGTAGCCCAACGGACGGCCGAGGCTCCCTTGAAAACCGCATTCCACGATGTCGCCGGGAAGGGTGATTATTTTTTTATATACCTCCCAATGGGCGATTGCTTTTGCAAGACGCGATGATGGAGAGGTCAAATAAAATCCGTTTTCATAACTCCAGGCATTCTCATACTGAAAAGTCATAACACCGTTTGTTGTTGCCATCATAATCTTCCTGAATTGATAACTGGTACCCATGGAAGGGAAATCCCTTGAGCTGCGAGTCTCGGAGCACTCAGGCGGAAGATATTTATTATACAATAAAAAAATAGAATAATCTATAAGAAAAGGAAACCCTAATGGGGTGGGAAAGAGCGGCACTGTAGCAGAAAAAGCGGTGCTAGGTTTTCGATTGTCACGGTGAAAAGGGTCAATC
>JAJBSY010000352.1 GCA_020861205.1 Deltaproteobacteria bacterium
GAACTGGCTTCCCGCGACGTGGTTTCCCGCCGGATGACCGAACATATGCGCGCGGGCAAGGGCGTGAAAAGCCCCAACGGCGAGCATCTCTGGCTGGATATCCGCCACCTGGGCGACAAGCACATTTCCACCAAGCTTCGCGAAGTGGACGAGATCTGCAAGCACTTCCTGGGCATCGATCCCCGTGTGCAGCTCATCCCGGTACGCCCGACGCAGCACTACACCATGTCCGGCATCCGAACCAACAAGGACGGCGCGGTTTACGGCCTCAAGGGCCTTTTCGCCGCCGGCGAGGTCGCCTGCTGGGACATGCACGGGTTCAACCGGCTCGGCGGCAACTCCCTGGCGGAGACCGTGGTCGCCGGGGGAATCATCGGCGACAAGATCGTCGAGTTCCTTAAGGGATATGACGTCAAATTCGGCACCAAGGAAGCCGCGGACGCGGTCAAAAAGCAGGAAGAGCGGATCAAAAAGATCATCAATTGCACGAACGGCCGTGAAAAGGTCTATGAGGTCCGCGAAGTCATGCAGCAGGCCCTCATGCAGGACTGCTTCGTCTTCCGTGACGAAAAGGGCCTTACCCGTTGCGTCGGCGTTCTGCAGGAAGCGTTGGCCCGCGCCAGAAAGGTCGGCCTGGTTTCCGACGGTCTCGGGGTCAACCACGAACTGGCCGCGGCCCTCAAACTTGAAGGACAGGTCAAGCTCGCCTTGTGCATAGCCAAGGCAGCCCTGGAACGGAAGGAATCGCGCGGCAGCCATAACCGTGAGGACTACCCGGAACGGAACGACCGTGACTGGCTGAACCGCACCCTGGCTACCTGGAAAGACGGCGCGGATATGCCCGAACTCAACTATGAGGACGCGACCCCCGTCTTTGAACTGCCTCCGGGCGATCGCGGTTACGGACACGGTAAAACCATCCCGGCTGACCCTGCCATGGTCGAAGCTAGAACCATCAAAAAGAACGCATAGCGACCCGAGGTGCAACATGGGCAGGAAACTGCAATTCGAAATATTCCGCTATAATCCCCAGGATCCTAAGTCCGTTCCGCATATGCAGACGTTCTTCCTGGAGGAAACCGACAAAATGACCCTGTTCATCGCGCTGAACCGCCTGCGCGAGGAACAGGATCCCAGCCTGATCTTTGACTTCTGCTGCCGCGCCGGCATCTGCGGCGCGTGCGCGATGGTCATCAACGGAAGACCGGGCCTGGCCTGCCAGACCCAGACCAAGGATCAGCCCGATACGATCGTGCTCCATCCCCTGCCGATCTTCAAGCTGATAGGCGACCTTTCCGTTGATACCGGCGTATGGTTCCGGGAAATGTACCAGAAGACCGAGTCCTGGATACACACCAATAAGGTTATCGATCCCACCAAGCAGGAAGAGCGGATGGAAAACGCCGTCGCCGAGCAGATATACGAGCTGGAACGCTGCATCGAGTGCGGGTGCTGCATCGCGGCCTGCGGCACGGCCCGTATGCGCGACGACTTCATGGGAGCCGCCGCTCTCAACCGGATCGCCCGCTTTATCGTGGATCCGCGCGACGAGAGGACCGAACAGCAGTATTTCGATGTTATCGGCAACGATCACGGCATCTTCGGCTGCATGGGCCTGCTCGCCTGTGAAGACGTGTGCCCCAAGAACCTCCCGTTGCAGAACCAGCTCGGCTACCTGCGCCGTAAGATGGGCATCACCGCCATCAAGCAGTACCTCCCGGACTTCGTAAAGAGGAGAATCGACAATGCCTTCCCAAATTCGCACAGTTGAGGCAAAAAAAATAACCGAGGCCGTACGGGGCATGTGTATGCACGCCAACCGGTACCTGCCGGAGGACATCCAGCGCTGTCTGGCCGCCGGGGCGAAACGGGAAACCAATCCCGCGGCCGTTGAGGTTTTCCGCCAATTGCAGGAAAACATCGCGCTTGCGGCGGATACCGGCCTTCCCCTTTGCCAGGATACGGGACTTGCGGTTCTTTTCGTCGAGATCGGCCAGGACGTCCACATCGACGGCGGCGACATTACCGCCGCCATCAACGAGGGGGTCCGCCAGGGCTATGAAGATGGATATCTGCGCAAATCCGCGAACGATCCCTTCACCCGGGCCAATACCAAGGACAACACGCCGGCCGTGATTCACTACTCCCTCGTGCCCGGCGACAAGGTCAAGATATCCCTGATGGCGAAAGGCGGCGGCGCGGAAAACATGTCCCGGGTGACCATGCTCGCCCCGGCTGAGGGCTGGGAGGGCGTGAAAAAATTCGTCATACAGCGGGTGGCGGAGTCGCGTTCCAATCCCTGTCCCCCCATAATCGTGGGTATCGGGATCGGCGGCACGTTCGAATATTCCGCGCTTCTGGCCAAGAAAGCGTTGCTGCGCAAACTGGACGACGTAAACCCGGACGCGGACATCGCCGCCAAGGAAGCGGAACTGCTCGACGCCATCAACAAGCTCGGCATAGGCCCCATGGGGCTCGGCGGCAAGACCACCTGCCTTGGCGTAAAGATGCTGGTAACGCCGTGCCACATCGCGAGCCTGCCGCTCGCCGTGAACATCCAGTGCCACTCCGCGCGGCATGAGGAGGTGGAACTGTAATGGCCGAATACAAACTGAACGCCCCCCTATCCGATGCGGACGCGAAAATGCTCCGCGCGGGTGACATCGTCCTGCTTTCCGGCACCATTTATACCGCTCGCGACGCCGCGCACAAGAAGCTTGTGGCACTGCTCGACGAAGGCAAGGAACTGCCTTTCGAGCTGAAGGGCGCGGTCATCTATTACGTCGGACCCACGCCGCCTCCTCCGGGCCGGCCCATCGGGTCCGCCGGGCCGACCACCAGCTACCGGATGGACTCTTTCGCGCCCCGGCTTTATTCCCTGGGTGTGAAAGGCAGCATCGGCAAGGGCCAGCGCGCCCAGCCCGTGCGCGACGCCATGAAGGAATATGGCGCGGTTTACTTCGGCGCGACGGGTGGCGCGGGCGCCCTGCTCTCCACCTGCATCAAGGAGGCCGAGGTCATCGCC
>JAJBSY010000227.1 GCA_020861205.1 Deltaproteobacteria bacterium
GCGCTGCATGGGCAGTTGCAGGAACATTCCCCCGCAGACCACGATGGGAATGGCCAGGAGCGGTATGATCACGAGCGGGCCGCCCAAAAGGCCGATAATGGCGAGAAAGATGAAGAGAAACGGCAGGTCCACCAGCGCCAGGAGCGTGGTTGACCCGAAAAAGTCGCGCAGGGATTCGAATTCCCGCAAGTTGTTGGCAAGCGAACCCGTGGAATCCGGTTTCGCGTCGAGCCGCAAACCCAGCAGATGGTGCATCAGGCGGCTCGCCAGAATGACGTCCGCGCTTTTCCCGGCCGCGTCCACAAAGTAGCTGCGCAGGTTTCTCAGTAAAAAGTCGAACAGGTAGGCCGTGGTAATGCCCACGGCCAGGACCCACAGGGTGTCCGTCGCTTTGTTGGGCACGACGCGGTCGTACACGTTCATGAAAAAGAGCGGCCCGACCAGCGCCAGCATGTTGACCACGATGCTCGCGCCCACGACATGCCGGTAAATGGGCAGGTAGTACAGCAACGTATCCCAGAACCACCGCTTCGCCTTGAGCAGTTTGATCTCGCTCGCCCGCTTGTCGAGCTTGGGCGCGGGCTTGCCGAAAAAGGCGTACCCGATATACTCCTGCGCGACTTCCTCGCGGGGAAGCGTCTGGGCGACAAGCCCCGTCTCCGGGAACATGACGTCGACATCGTCCTGCCCGACGCGGGTCAGGACGCAGCACCGGTCTTCCTTGAGAAGCAGGATGCACGGAAGCGTCAGCGGCGAAATCTGGTCGAGATTACGCCGCATGATGGAGGCCTGCATACCCGCTTCCCTTGCCGCCCGGACGGCCGCCGCGGGGCGCAGCATCCCTTCGGCGGCGGGCAGAAAGGAAATCAGCAATTTCGTGGACATGGGCCTGTCGTGCAGACGGAACAGCATGGCAAGGCACTGGATGAGCGGCGGGTCAAAATCCACGTCCGACGGCTCGACAACCAGCGAAGGATGCGCGGCGCCGCTTGGCCTTCCGGCGGCCTGAGCGGTTGGTGCCGGGGGTGCCGCTTCAGCCTGCGCGGGAGCGGCTGCCTGGGAGACCTGCACGGATGGCGCGCCGGGAGCGCTGTGGGACCCCGCGGATGCGGAAGGCGGAGGAGGCGCGGCCTTGGCGCCGGCCGCGGAAGCCTGGTCTCGGCCGGCGGCATTTTGAGTCACGGAAACGCCCTGCTCGTCGGCGGGCGCATTTTTTTCGGTATTGGACACGGGCATCCCCTCAATAAAAATATATGAAATACGCCGGGGCTTTCAAAACACACGCCCGCGCCGCATTTTCTCTTTTAGAGATTAGCGGATAATACTAGCCATACTATTCAGGGTCAACAGAAAGTGCCGATTAGAGAACTAACTCCCCTTGCCTCTCGTGTGGAAAAGCAGAACACCGCCTCCGCGATAGGTGCCACTTGCGGGTGAAAACGGCGATATTCCCCCTCCATAACGTCTCCCCAACCGTCACGTGACAAAGTAATACTTATTTCAGGTTTGTCCACAGAAAACGACCCAAGCCTCGCTTCACCCGTGGGCGAAAGAGCCCGGTCGGAAGAACAAGCGCAGAAGGCCAGGGCGTGGGGCTTCGAAAAATCGAAACGCCACGCCATGGCCCTCGCCCGGCCGGACGGCAACGCGCTCCGCCGCCGCATCGGCGGGCACGCTCGTGCCGATTTTACCGGCTACCTTCCCGGTCGGCGACCGGGAAAAATCCCTACGCTCTCGCGCTCAGAGAAGGCAGCGCCCCGTTAGCCCGGGCGGACTCGAACTGCACGGCCGTGCCGTAACAGGTGAAAAACTTGCTGCCGTCGGGATGGAACGCCACGTTTTCCTGATACCCGATAATCGCCTGGGCCCCCTTGTTCACGGCTCTCGCGGCCATGTCATAAAAGGCGTCCTCGGAATCGTAGCCGCGCGAAACGACAAGGCCGAGAACCTTGCCGACCCGGCGTTCCTCGTCCAGGTCCGTGGTGGTGGTGACCGGAAAACGTCCGGTCAGGAACAATTCCTTCACCTTGTCAAGGTTTTCGACCTTGCGCACCGGGGCCTTTTTTTTCTTTTCAGCGCCACTCAACAAAAAAAACATACATGCCTCCTTGAGCATCATGTCGCGCGGTCGCCCGCGCTACCAACGCCGCCCGGGAGATTGCCAAGGGCTTGCCAAGCGGAGTTTTCCCAAGAAGGACAAAGGTAGTTTTTTATGCTCCGGGGGAAGCGGCAGACTCTTCCCCCCCAAACGGGACGGAAACCTGACACCCGGAAGCCCCAAAAGAAGAGGACAGCCGTTTCCGGCTGTCCTCGTGAAAAGGCCGCAATCCATGCCGTTTCAGGCCGGTGGAGACCACAAGCGCGCTTTGCTTGTACGCTGGGTTGCGTCTCGCCGGCCTCGATCACCTGGCGAATCGCCTGAGTATCTCCTTGGCCGCGGTGCGGCCGGCGCCCATGGCCAGGATGACGGTGGCCGCGCCGGTCACGATATCGCCGCCCGCGAAGACGTTGGGGATGGAAGTTTCCCCGTTCTCGTCGGCTTCGACGTAGCCCCACTTGTTCAGCTTGAGCCCCTTGGTGGCGTTCAGCAGAACGGGGTTGGAACGCGTGCCCACGGCCACGATGGCGAGGTCCGTCTCCATGTACGTTGTTTCCCCCGTCGGTATCGGCCTGCGCCGTCCGGACGCGTCCGGTTCGCCGAGTTCCATGCGTTCCAGCGTCACGCCCTTGAGGCGGCCGTTCCCGTCGCCGTGGAAGGATACGGGCGCGTTGAGCATGGCGAGCGTTACGCCCTCCTCCTCGGCGTGTTCCAGTTCCTCGTGCCGGCAGGGCATTTCCGCGCGCGTGCGCCGGTACACGATGGTCACCCGGTCGGCGCCGAGGCGCAAAGCCGTACGCGCGGCGTCCATGGCCACGTTGCCCGCGCCGAAGACCGTCACGTTCCTGCCGATGTACGTGGGCGTGTGGGTTTTGGGGAAGTCATACGCGCGGCCGAGGTTGGAACGCGTCAGGTACTCGTTGGCG
>JAJBSY010000088.1 GCA_020861205.1 Deltaproteobacteria bacterium
GGAATCGACGTACGCGGGTTTCCGCTACTTCATCTACCATTCCGCCGGCGGCCTGTTCCTGCTCGGCGGAATGCTCCTGCGCTACAAGGCGACGGGCACCTTCGAATTCACGCACGCCGCGCCGGACATGCAGCAGGCGTATAACTGGCTGATCCTGACGGGCTTCTGCGTCAACGCCGCCGTGGTGCCCCTGCACGCCTGGCTGCCCGACGCCTACCCCCGCGGGACCGTGACCGGCTCGGTCTTCATGTGCGCCTTTACCACCAAGACGGCCGTGTACGTCCTCGCGCGCGGCTTCGCGGGCTGGGAAATCCTGGCCGTGATGGGCACCATCATGGCGCTGTACGGCGTGCTTTACGCGTGCATCGAAAATAACGCGCGCCGCATCCTCTCCTACCACATCGTCTCCCAGGTGGGGTACATGGTGGCCGGCATCGGGGTCGGTACGGCCATGACGCTCAACGGCGCCTCGGCCCACGCCTATGCCCACATCCTGTACAAGGGCCTGCTGTTCATGGGCGCGGGCTGCATTCTTTACGCGACCGGCACGGCCAAGCTGGACAAGCTCGGCGGCCTGGCCGCGCGCCTGCCCTGGGTGATGGTGCTGTACATGGTGGCGGCTCTTTCCATCTCCGGTATGCCGCTCTTCAACGGGTTCATATCCAAGACCATGACCATCGCGGGCGCGGCCGAAGCGCACCGTTACCTGGTGGCCCTGGGCCTCGAAATAGCCGCCGTGGGCACGTTCATCTCCGTCGGCATCAAGCTTCCCTACTTCGCCTTCTGGGGCGGCAAACCAACGGACCGGGCCAGGATACTCAAGCCCATCCCGTGGAACATGTACGGCGGCATGGTAATTCTGGCCGTGCTCTGCATCGCGCAAGGCGTTTGTCCTCAAATTCTCTACGCCTACCTGCCGTTCGACGTAACGGAACCCTTCGTGCCCTGGACCGCCTGGAACGTGATCCAGTCCGGCCTGCTCCTCGGATTCGCGGGGGTGGCCTTCTACCTTATGCGCCGGGTCATCACCCCGCACGAAGGGCTTAACCTGGACTTCGACATCGTGTACCGCGCCGTCGGTTCCGCCACGCTGGCCTTCATATGCAGGCCCATCGCCTGGCTGGACGACCGCTGGACCAACGTATACCAAACCGTCGGCCTGCGCGGGCTGATGGCCGCCGCCTTCGGTTCCTCGATTTTCGACCGCAAGGCCATCGACGGGGTGGTGGACGGCACGGCTTACGGCGTGGGCGCCCTCGGGCAGATCGGCGCGAAGGTGCAGAACGGCGATCTGCAGCGGTACCTCGGCATGGCCGTCATTCTTGCCATGGTCGCTTTCGGCCTGTACTGGTACCTCGGGTAGCCCCGCGAGAACGTACTACTTACGGAGAAGCCTCGTGAATTCATTTCCGGTTTTAACATCGCTCTTAGTGCTGCCGCTGGTGGCGTCGCTCCTGGTGGCCCTGCTCAAGGACGACCTCATGATCCGCCGGGTCACCCTGGTCGCGTCTTTGCTGGAGCTCGTGCTGGCCTTGCCGCTTGTTTCCTTCGTGCCCGAGGCCGGGTTCCAGTTCGTGGAAAAAGCCGCCTGGATAGCCGCCTGGGACATCCATTACCATCTGGCGGTCGACGGCATCAGCATCCTCATGATCTGGCTGACGGTCGCGACGCTTCCCATGTGCGTGCTCTGCTCCTGGACGTACATCGGCGCGCGTATCAAGGAGTTCCACATCTGCCTGCTGCTGATGACCGCCGCCTGCATCGGCGTGTTCGCGGCCATGGACTTCGTGCTGTTCTGGGTTTGCTGGGAAGCCATGCTCATTCCCATGTACCTGCTCATCGCGGTCTGGGGCGGCGACCAGAAGCGTTACGCCTCCATCAAGTTCTTCCTGTACACCCTGGCGGGTTCCTGCCTGCTGCTGGCGGCCATCGTGGCCTTCCGGGTGGCGGGCGGAACCTTCTCCATTCCGGAACTGATGCAGAAAAGCTTCTCCTTCCGCTTCCAGTTCTGGGCGTTCCTGGCCATGGCCCTCGCCTTCGCGGTCAAGGTGCCCATGTTCCCGTTCCACACCTGGCTTCCGGCCGCGCACGTGCAGGCGCCTTCCGCCGGTTCCGTCATCCTGGCGGCCGTGCTCCTGAAGATGGGCGCTTACGGCTTCCTGCGTTTCTGCCTGCCCATGACCCCCATGGCGAGCGAGTATTTCGCCCCGCTGATGATCGGCATCTCCATCGTGTCCATCCTGTACGGCGGCTTCGTGGCTCTCGGGCAGAATGACATTAAAAAACTGGTCGCCTACTCCTCGGTGGCCCACATGGGCTTCGTGACGCTGGGCATCTTCCTCTTCGACCAGCAGGGCATCCAGGGCGCGCTCCTGCAAATGCTCAACCACGGCATCATCACCGGCGCGCTCTTCATGATGATCGGCACCATTTACGAGCGCAGCCACAGCCGCGAGATATCCAAAAATCTCGGCCTGGGCCGCTACCTCCCCGCCTTCATGGGCTTCTGGGGGCTCTTCGCCCTGGCTTCTCTCTCCTTCCCCGGAACCAACGGCTTCGTGGGCGAAATCCTGGTTTTCGCGGCCGCGTTCCGGGTTGATCCGCTCGTCGGCGCGTTCATCGTGCCGGGCGCGCTTCTTTCCGCCGCCTACATGTTCCGCGTTTCCCTGAAAATGGCCTGGGGAACCCCGGCCAGCCCGGTGGCGGACGACGGTCACGGCCACGATGCGGCGGAAACGCCCAACGACGGGTTCGTCGACACCGGCATCGAGGCCCAGGCCGAAGCCATGCGCGAAGAAGAAGCCCACGTCGAAGCGGCCCACGACGGAGACCACGGCCACGGCGGCCACGGGCATCACGACGACGGCAAGGAAAGCAAGTGGCCCGATCTCAACTTCCGCGAATGGACCTACTGCGTCATTCCGGCCGTCCGGGTGCTGCTGATCGGCGTTCGCCCACGCCTTTCCTTCGCATGGGCACCCCGTCCGGGGCCAAGCTGCATACCGCCCACCC
>JAJBSY010000135.1 GCA_020861205.1 Deltaproteobacteria bacterium
CGGGCTGACGGCGCCGGTCCGCACGAGGGGCGCGATGGCGGCATGGACGCGGCGTCCCGGTTCCGGGGGGTGGCGCAGGTTGTTGCCGAACAGGATGATGTCCACGCCCGCGTCGATGGCGAGCTTGATGCGTTCTTCCATGGAATAGAAGAGATCGATGGCGTCCATTTCCAGGTCGTCCGTAACGACCACGCCCTGCCAGCCGAGCTTGCCGCGTAAAAGGCCGGTCGTGACGGCGGGGGACAGGGATGCCGGGTACCGGGGATCAAGGCCTTTGTGCAGAAGGTGGCCGGTCATGACCAAGAACGGGCCGGTGGCGGGAAGGTTGGCGTATGGGGCCAGTTCCTTTTCGCTCCAGGTCGCGGTGATGTCCGTCAGTTTGTGGTGGGAGTCGGCGAGGGCGCTTCCATGGCCCGGGAAATGTTTGTAACTGCCGATAACCCCGGCTTCGGAGAGGCCTTCCATGAACGCGGCGGCATGGCGCGCCGCCTCCTCCGGATCGCTGGAGAAAGCGCGCCCCAAGGCGCCGATGGCGGGGCTTTCCGGGTGCACCGCGATATCCGCCACCGGGGCGAAATTGACGTTAACGCCGATGCGGCGCAGGGCCTCGCCCATGTTCCGGGCCGCTTCCCTCGTGTCTTCCGGTTTTTTCCGGCCGAGTTCCTCGGCGGAAAGCGTCGCCGGAAATCCGTGATCCGGGCGCAGGCGCCGCACACGGCCGCCTTCCTGGTCCACGGCGATGAACAGGGGGATGGGGGCGTTTTTCTGAAGCAGCGCGCAGAGCCTTGTCAGTTGGGTCACGGACGTTATGTTCCTGCCGCGTTTTTTTGTCTGCCAGTCCCGATCGAAAAAAATGACCCCGCCGATGCGGCCGGAGCGGATGTCTTCAAGTATGACGCGCATTTCAGGGGTGTGGGGAGAGGAGCCGTCACCGCGGAAGCCGACCATGACCATTTGGCCGATCATGGCGTCGAGGGGGAGGGTTTCCGGAAGCGCCGCCGCCTTCGCCGGGGAAGGCAGCAGGGCCAGAAAAAGCAGCAAACAGCAGATACGCAAGGGGCTTCTCATGGCTCGGGAGGGTATCGCAGGAGGTGGCAAAAAGCAACGGCCGCCATGGGGAGTGCGTCAACGAGCTTGACGCTTCGTCATGCTCGTCCCGCGGAGGCGTGTATGGCATGATACTTTTCGCTCGCGCGGAACCGGCCTCCCTTGTCTGGTCGGATTGCGGCCCACCCCGCCGGATCAAAGAATGCATATGTGGTTTCTGCACTGTTTTTTCGCTGTATACAGCGCCTCGTCCGCGCGCTGGATGATCCGGTCGAGGGTTGCGCCGGTGATCTTTTTTTCCACCCGCAGCTCGATAAGGCCGATGCTGACGGTTATGACGGGCGAATCCCCGCCGGTGGCGATATTGGCCTTTTCCACGGCCCCGCGAAGGCGTTCGAGGAGCGTGTAGGCTTGATCCCGGGAAATTTCAGGGAAAAGGAAAATGAACTCGTCACCCCCGTACCGTCCCACGATGTCATAAGGCCTGATCGTGCCCGTGATTATTTTCGCTATCCGTCGCAGGGCCTTGTCGCCCTCGCTGTGCCCGAGGTGGTCGTTGAGGGCCTTGAAATGGTCGATATCCAGCATGGCCAGGCAGGCCGGGGACTTGGTGCGCCGGATCCGTTCCAGCTCCCGGACGGCTGCCTGGAAGAAATAGCGGCGGTTGGCGATGCCGGTCAGGGGGTCGGTGGAGGCCAGTTTTTGCAGCCGGGCCTGCTCGCGCCGGAGGTCTTTCTCAACGGTGGCCCTGGCTTCTATCTCCCGGCGGAGGCTATCGGAAAGTTCCGTTAAGTCCCGTTTCTGCTGTTCCAGGCGTTCCATTGCGGCCTGGAGCGTTTTGCCCATGATGTCGAACGCTTCGGAGAGCTCGCCCATGGGACTGGCGGTGGCCGAAAAATCGCCGACGGTCAGCCGGCGCACCTTCCCGGTTACCTGGTGCAGGTTTTGCTGCATTTCCTTGAGCAGGGAGCCGGTAAAGCCCCCCAACGGTATGCGGGTGCCGAGGTCGCCGCGCGCGAGGCCCGCCAGGTGGTACTGTACCTGTTCCACATAGAGCAGCAGCCGTTCAAGGTCGGTGTAATGCGACACCCCGGGGGGGATTTCGCCGTATTGCCCTTCGTAAAGGCTGCGCGAGAGAAGGCGCATGGCCACGGCAAGCGGATCGCCGCAATACGGCGGCGGAGCAGTGAACGAATCACTCTTATGCTTGGTTAGACGGATATTTTTTTTATTCATTTGTAACCCCTGCGATGCGGCATACTCCTCCTGGCTGGACCGCAAGGCAGGTCGAGAGGAAAACCGGCAAAGAACGGGATACGACGCGTTCTTTCGCAAAGACGGAACCGCGATACGGCACACAACTGTCCAAACAGCGCCGTCCTAAATCATCAGTCAATACATATCAATAGTATATTGGCACAATACGGCTATACGGGAATTATAAAAATGCCGAAAATGAAACCGCGGTTTTTTGCCCGAGAGCCGAAAACCGCGGTACGCCTTCGAGAGGCAGCAGGAGAAGAGGAGGGACGCCCGGTAGCTTATTCCGCCCCGACAAAATCCAGCTGGCCGGTGGACTCCAGCACGGACCGCCAGAAGGCGGAGTTCGGGTTGACCTTTTGGCGTTTTCTGATGACCAGGTCGATGGGCAGGTGGACGTAGCGGTCCATAAGTTTCGCCACCACCATGCCGGTTCTTCCGGCCATGGCCGCGTGCACGGCGTTTTGGCCGAGAAATCCGCAATATACCCGGTCGTTGGCGTTTGCGGGAACCGACCGGATGATATAGCTCGGGTCGATAAACTTGATGGAGTGTTCCATGCCGCGCCGCGAAAGGTATTCCGTGATCTCCTTGCGTAAAAACCCGCCGATGTCCCCAAGGACGGGGTTGCCGGAGGCGTCTTTCCGGCCGGAGACGTGCAACAGGTCCTGTCCCGCGCCTTCGGCCACCACGATGACGGCATGG
>JAJBSY010000276.1 GCA_020861205.1 Deltaproteobacteria bacterium
GTGTGCCCGGGCGAGGTTCCGCACGGGGAGGTCAGTTCAGGAACCGCCGCCGCATGGCCGCGATATCCACGTCCAGCATGGTTTCCAGATAGGCCGCGACGGAGCCGTACTCGTCCTCGAGCAACCGGAAGGCCTCTTCCAGGAAAGCCCTTTTGACGGTGAACAGTCCTTTGAGGTGCGGACTTTTCGCGATGTACGGCGCGTATTTGTCGCCAAGGTAACCGTTGGAGGCCTCGTAGTCCGCGAGGATGGTTTGCCTGTCAACGCCGAGGGCGGTAAGAATCAGGGCCGCGGCAAGGCCCGTTCTGTCCTTGCCCGCCGAGCAGTGGAAGATCAGGGGGAGGGCGTCAACGGACTGGACGGCGGCGAAAAAACGCCGGTACGTGGCGGTAATGTGCGGATCCAGGGCAAGATCGCGGTACATCTCGAGCATGAACTCGTCCGGGGAAGCATACTCCTCCAGAGCCCTGGTCGCGCGGTCGCTCATGTAGCCGGGGGCGATGGGGAGCCGGAGCACCTCCCGGACGCTCGGGGGAACCCTGTCCGGGGAATGCTCGTTCTCTTCGATCGTCCGGAAGTCCGCGACGGTGACGACGGGAATGGAGGCGAGGTACGCGAGGTCCCCGTCCGTAAGGTTTCCCAGCCCGTCGGTCCGGAAGAAACGCCCCCATGCGACGCGTCTGCCGTCCGCGCCGGTAAACCCGCCGAGGTCGCGGAAGTTGTACCCGCCGGCCATGGGCAGGTGCCGCTCGGCAAGCAACAGGGGGGCGTCCTTGTACCCTTCCGTGCGCACCGCGAAGCAAGCCCAGGCGGAGACGGGCAGCTTCCGCGTCTCCGGGCCGGTTCCGGCGGCGAGGGGCCGGGAGAAATCGAGGCTGTCGGCATCCTTTCCGGCAAACACGGACCACGGGCCTTTGGCCGTTATTGTCAGCACGGCGTGTTTGGTGACAGGGTCGCGGGTGATGGCGGCGAGATCGGCAATCATGGTGTTCCCGGCTCTTTGGCGGGCGTCATTTTGGGGTGGCCTTGTCCACGCCGAGGCGGCAGCCGCGCAGCTTGGAGCCGTCAAGCGCCTGGATGATGGCGTCCGCGTGTTCGGCCGGCACATCCACAAACGAAAACCGGTCGCGGATTTCAATGGCGCCCACGACGCGGCCGGGCAATCCCGTTTCTCCCGTGATGGCGCCGACGATATCGCGCGGTCCGATTTTGGCCTTGTGCCCGAGGTTGAAAAACAGGCGGGCCGTTTCGCCGGACAGGGATTGTTTCATCGCCTTGTCCTCGGCAAGGTCCAGGTCCCCGAACTCGCGTTTCATAAGCATTTTCAGCAGGGCGGCGGCCATCTGCATACTCGTCTCGTCCCCGTCGAGAAATTTTTCCACCAGCAGCGTGTGCTTGGCGAGATTGTTTTCCGTCATGACCGCGCGCACTTCCTCAAGCAACTGTTGCGTCTTGATGTTGGCGACTTCGAATTTGCTCGGGAGCTGGGCCTGGGTGATCTGGGCCTTGGTGCGGCGCATGATGTCGCGCAACGCGTAGGTTTCGCGGGGCGTTACGAAGGTGAACGCCTTGCCCGCCTTGCCCGCGCGGCCCGTGCGGCCGATCCGGTGCACGTAGTTTTCGGCCCCGTTGGGGATATCGTAGTTGATGACGGCGTCCACGTCGTCCACGTCGAGGCCGCGGGCCGCGACGTCGGTTGCGGCGAGAATGTCCAGGCTGCCGCTGCGGAAGCGGGTCATAACCCGGTCGCGCTGCGTTTGGGAGAGATTGCCGTGCAGGGCGTCCGCCTGATACCCCCTGGCCTGGAGATTGCTGACCAGATCGTCCGTGCCGTGCTTCGTGGAGCAGAACACGATGGCCCGGTTAGGATTCCAGGTATCGAGGACGCGGCAGAGCGCGTCCAGTTTCTGGTGCTGGCGCACTTCGAACCATATCTGCTCGATCGTGGGTACGGTCAGCCGCTTCTGGGTGATTTTCAGCGTTTTGGGGTCGCGGAGAAACCGTTCGGCCAAGCTCTGGATCCCGGCGGGCATGGTTGCGGAGAACATGGCTTTCTGGCAGTCTTCGGGCGTATCCGCGAGGATGGTTTCCATATCCTCGAAAAAGCCCATGTCCAGCATCTCGTCGGCTTCGTCGAGAACCGCGAACCGGACCGAAGAAAGGTCAAGGGTTCGCCTGTCCATGTGGTCCATGATCCTGCCGGGAGTGCCGACAACCACCTGGACCCCGCGGGAGAGGGCGCGCAGTTGCCGGTCCATGGGCTGCCCCCCGTAGACGGGCAGGATAAAGACGCCCTTTTTGCGGGAGGCGAGGGAAGTCAGCTCCGCGGCCACCTGGATGGCCAGTTCGCGCGTGGGGCACAGCACCAGACCCTGAACGTCCTTGCTTTTCGTGTTTATCTTTTCCAGCAACGGGATGCCGAACGCGGCGGTTTTCCCGGTGCCCGTCTGGGCCTGGCCGATGATGTCGTGCCCCTCGATGAGGGCGGGAATGGCCAGGGTCTGGATGGGGGTTGCCTCTTCGAAGCCCATGATTTCGATGGCTTTCAGAATTTCTTTTGAAAGAGGCAGGTCGTCAAAACGGTTACTCATATCTATCCTTGGATATATCGGCTTTGCGCGGCGGCGGACGGCTGCCGCGCGGTGAAGCGGCGTATGGCGGAAGTTTCCGGCCCTGCACGGTCGATCCGTTGCGAAAGACGGCTGGTGACGGCTTCTATAAACCACGGAAGCGTTCAGGGCAATGAATTAATGGCGGCCCGCCGAAACGTGGAAACGCCCGCCGAGGGCGGGCGTTTTCCATAACGCGGTCAGGCTACAACATCAGTTTGGCCCGGAATTCGGGTTCGGCCACGTAAGATTCGATCCTTGCCGGGGGGACGTTCTGGAAAACCAGGCGGGAGAAACTGGGCGCGAATCCATCTTTGCTCAACGTGTTTTTTTGCCACCAGACATAGGAATACTGCACGAGAACCCCGCCCCGTTCCAGCAGGGTGGCGCGCAGTTCCCGGAG
>JAJBSY010000408.1 GCA_020861205.1 Deltaproteobacteria bacterium
CGGGCCATCGAGATCGCGGCCGACCGCGGGCACAACTTGCCCTTCGCCGGGCCTCCCGGCAGCGGCAAGACCATGCTCGCCCAGCGCATACCCTCCGTGCTGCCGCCCCTTTCCTTTGACGAATCCCTGGAAGTTTCCGCCATCTACAGCGTGGCGGGCCTGCTCGCCTCCAAGGCGGAATCCGGCCTTATCAGGCACCGGCCGTTCCGCTCGCCGCACCATACGATTTCCCACGCCGGGCTGATCGGCGGCGGCGCGCACCCCAAGCCCGGCGAGGTCTCCCTGGCGCATCGCGGGGTCCTCTTCCTCGACGAGCTGCCGGAATTCCAGAAAGCCGCGCTGGAGACGCTGCGGCAGCCGCTGGAAGACGGCAGCGTGACCATCTCCCGGGCGGCCGGCACGCTCTCCTACCCGGCGGACTTCATGCTGGTGGCATCCATGAATCCCTGTCCCTGCGGGTATCTTACGGACGCGCGCAAGACCTGCACCTGCTCGCCCGCCGATATCAAGCGTTACACCGCCCGTCTTTCCGGCCCGCTGCTGGACCGCATCGACCTGCATATCGAAGTGCCCGCCGTGCCCTATGACGACCTCGCCTCGCGATCCAAGGGGGAAAGCTCCGCGACCATGGCGGCCCGCGTGGCCGCCGCGCGGGCCGTGCAAGCGGCGCGGTACGCGACGCACAACCGGGCGGCCGGTTCCCGTCCCTGCCGGACAAACGCGGATCTTTCCGGGAACCTCCTGGAAACGTTCTGCGCCCTGGATGCCGACGGGCGTGCCTTTCTCGGGAAGGCGGTCGAAACGCTGGCTCTGTCCGCCAGGGCGTACACCCGCATCCTGCGCATCGCGCGGACCATCGCGGATATGGAGGGTGAAGCGAACGTCGCCACGGCGCATCTTGCCGAGGCCGTCAACTGCCGTTTTCTGGACCGGCGGCAGCCATAGCGCGGGAAGGCGCGCTATGAGGGGCCGCGCGAATGGGGAGACGCCCAAGTACCTGGTTCAAGCCTTTAGAATCGGTGATTTTCGGACCGTTTGCGCGTTCCCCTGTGTTTCCGCCACAGCCATACCCCGGCCGCCGCGATGACGAGGACGACCGGAACGGATGCCTCGGCATACGGGTGTTTTCCGAGGAAGGCCGTGGCCGCCTGGCCGAAGAAATAACCCACGGCGATAAAAGCGGGAGCCCATACGGCCGCGCTCACGCTGTTGAGGGCCAGGAACTTCCACCGGTTAACCCGTCCCATCCCCATCAGGATAGGGGTAATGTTCCGCAATCCGTAAAGATAGCGAAAGCCGAGGATCAGGGGCGTCTCGTACCGTTCGAGGAGCCCCCTGACTTTCGGGGCTTTTTTTTCCAGCCCCGGGAAGCGGCGCAGGATGGCGTTCCCCTTCCAGCGGCCCAGGGAGAACATGATCTGGTCGGAAGCCACGCTCCCGCCAAAGGCGCACAACGCGGCGGGAACCGGCGAAAGATAGCCGTGGTGCGCCAGAACCCCGGCAAGAATGACGATAAGCTCGCCTTCCAGGAAAGCGCCCGCGACCAGGGCGATGTAGCCGTAAGACCGCAGCAGTTCCGCGGGATCAAGACCGAACATGCGTTTTTCCGCGAACGGCGAATGGATTTGCCGGGATACACGTCTCCCACGCGGCCGTTCGCGGACACCATACCATCGCCCGGACGCCGCGCAAACAGCGGGAATTATCAGGTTAATGACGAATGTGTTCGCTCCTCGTCAGGCCTTCCCGCGCGAGGCGCGCTTGATGCGGAACGCGCCTTCCATGCCTGGAGGCGCAACGCGGCATTGGCGGGTATCAAGGCCGCCGCGGACCCCGCACGGCGGCCCGACCGAACCGGGCATTGTGTGCTACAACCCGCAGTGCGCCTTGTAGGCCTGGACCGTATTGGCGAGAAGCTGGGCGATGGTCATGGGGCCTATTCCGCCGGGAACGGGCGTGATGGCCGAGGCCCTTTCACTGACGGACGCGTAATCCGCGTCCCCGCACAGGCCGGTTTCCGTCCGGTTGATGCCCACATCCACCACCACGGCGCCTTCTTTCACCATATCGCCCGTGATGGAGCGGGGTCTGCCCATGGCGAGGACGAGGAAGTCCGCTTCCCGGCAGACCGCGCCCAGGTCCGGCGTGCCGGAATGGCAGACCGTCACCGTGGCATTGGCGTTCGCGCCTTTCTCGGCGAGGAGGAGCATCATGGGCTTGCCCACGATGTTGCTGCGCCCGACCACCACGGCCTTCTTGCCGTTAGGGGAAAGGCCGTAGCGTTGCAGAAGGACCATGACCCCGGCCGGCGTGCAGGGCCGGAGCCCCGGAAGGCCGAGCGTGAGTTTGCCCATGTTGACCGGGTGGAAACCGTCCACGTCCTTGTCCGGCGCGATGCGCTCCAGGCACCGCTGGCTGTCCAGCCCGTGGGGCAACGGCAGTTGCAGCAAAATGCCGTCAACGTCATCCCGCGCGTTCAGCCTGTCGATAAGCGTCTCCAACTCCGCCTGCCCGACGGCGGCGGGCAAACGGAACGTTTCGGAAAGGAATCCCGCTCCCTGGCACGCCTTTTCCTTGTTCCGGACATATACCTGCGAGGCGGGATCCTCGCCCACCAAGATGACCGCCAGCCCCGGAGCTCGGCCGGTTTTGGAGACAAGCGTTTTCACTTCCTCCCCGAGTTCGGCCCGGATGGCGGCCGCCGTGGCTTTACCGTCAAGAATGATCATGCTGTGTCCTGTTTTCTTGGATATCATGTACCGCCGCAACGGTAAAAAAGCTTCCGCTCCGGCGGACCGTTTTTCTGCCCTGGGCGGCGCCCTTCGCGCCAACCCGACAGCAGGCATCCGGAGGGGCTAGGGGAGGCCCATCGCCCCCCCCCGCCGGTCAGATAGTGGTACGAATCCCGGCCGAGTATCGCCAGGACCTTGTCCCCCATGGCCTTGCACCCCCGCGGCGTGACCCCGCCCGCGGCCGGTACGAGGTCGGCCGTGCGCACCCCCGG
>JAJBSY010000232.1 GCA_020861205.1 Deltaproteobacteria bacterium
TCAACTACCTGCCCGAAGAGGAGGCGGACGCCCAGGAAGTCAAAAAGTACATAGAGGAAGCGGGGCGCAAGGCCGTGCTTATTCCCGGCGACCTCGCGGATGAGGATTTTTGCGGGCACATGGTTGAAAAAGCCAATGCCGAACTTGGCGGGCTCGACATCATGGCCTTGAACGCGGGCCGCCAGATAGCCGTCAAGAGCATCGAGGAGATCGACACGAAGCAGCTTCACGAAGTGTTCGCCGTCAACGTGTTTTCCCTTTTCTGGACCATCAAGGCGGCGCTCCCTTACCTGCCCGAAGGGGCTTCCATCATCACCTGCGCCTCCATCGAGGCCTACGACCCGAGCAAGCAGCTTTTGGATTACAGCAGCACCAAGGGAGCGATAAAAGCCTTTACGCAATCCCTCGCCAAGCAAGTTGCTGAGAAGGGCATCCGCGTCAACTGCGTTGCCCCGGGCCCGATATGGACGCCCCTGCAGGTCAGCGGCGGGCAGTTTGAAGAAAAACTGCCGGAATTCGGGCATAACACGCCCATGAAGCGTGCCGGCCAGCCGGTTGAACTCAGCGGCGTCTATGTGCTCCTTGCCTCGCAAGAGTCGAGTTACACCACAGCCGAAGTGTACGCTGTCACCGGGGGGAACCACCTCTGAGGATGGTAAACCTTGAGCCGCCGGAACGGATATTCCGGCGCGCAGACTAGGAAACGCTCCCTCTGCCGGGAGCGTTTCCTGTCATGCGCATACAAGGGCGGAGGGAGGTCGGGTTCCCGCCTAGTCCGCCGGTTTTGCAAAGTCACTGCGGAACAGGCTCATGCGCACCACGTCACGGTAGCGGCCATTGCTGAAAAACTCCTGTCTGAGCAGGCCTTCCCGGGAAAAGCCGAGCTTTTCATACACATGGATGGCGCGCGTGTTTTCGCTGTCCACAAGGAGGTAGACCTTGTGCATGTTCAGTACGTTGAACGCATGCGCAAGAGCCAGTCCGGTGGCTCTGGTCGCGTACCCCTTGTTCTGGAAGTCGGGATGCACGATGATGAGGAACTCGGCCCGCCGGTGGATGTAGTCTATCTCGATGAGTTCGACCATGCCGATGTTGGTTCCGCCATGGTCGATGATGAAGCGGCGCTCGTTCTGGTCGTGAATGTGCTTGTTATAGAGTTCCTCAAGCTCGACGAACGCTTCATACGGCTCTTCGAACCAATACCGCATGACCGCCGCGTCGTTGTCCAGGCCGTGCACGAAGCGCAGATCCTCGCGTTCCAGCGGGCGCAGCCGTATGGCATCATTTGCCATGGATGTCTCCTTTTTCGCTAGTGGCTCCAAACTCTCGCCGCAAGGCCGTCTTGGGTCGGTTCCCGCCCGGTATCTACGATAATAATAGTTGCTCAATACCCCGGAGCTTGCCATCTGTCCGAACATACGCGGTATTCGGAAAATCATAAAGGGTATGTAGCGGCGGAACGAGTCCGCGGACAGTACCCGAGAGGGGTGCCTCCATGGCTGTGACTGAACTTGCGGAAACCCTTGCGCGGCTCAAACTGACGGTGACAGCGGCCGAAAGTCTGACCGGCGGGCTGTTCCAGAACAGGCTCTGCGCCTGCGAGAGGGCTTCGGAGATTTATCCCGGCGGATTTATCACATACTCCCCGGAAGCGAAGACGCGGCTTCTCGGGGTCTCTCCCGAGATTCTCAGGAAAAAGGGAACGGTCAGCGAAGAGACGGCGATCGCAATGGCCAAGGCCTGCCGGGAAGCGCTTCGGACGGACCTGGGCTTGTCCTTGACGGGGGTCGGCGGTCCCGGCCCTTCCGAAGGCTCGGCGCCCGGCACGGTCTGGATCGGGGTTGCCGACTGCGATTCCGTTTTTGCCAGGCCTTTTCTGTTTGAAGGAAAACCCCAGGAAGTCCTTGATCAGGCGGTCAACACCGCGGCCGACCTGCTCCGCGCCTATGCGCTGGATAATCGCGACAGGCTGGCCTGTTGAAGCATCCGGAGGAACCATGGTCCGCACGGTAACCGCCATCCGCAACCGGCTCGGGGAGTGCCCGGTCTGGTCGCCGGAGGCGCAAAAACTGTACTGGATGGATTTGCTGGAACCGGCCTTGTACGCTTGCGAGCCGGGCGGGCGCTTCGCGCGATGGCCCATGCCGGAATATCTCGGGGGCCTCGCGTTGCGGCGAAAAGGGGGCCTCGTGTTGGGTATGCAGAGCCGCATAGCCGCTTTTACCCCCGAAACCGGCGCGCTGGAAGATCTGTTCGTTTTCCGGGAAACGGGCGAGGCCGTACGGTTCAACGACGGCAAGTGCGACTGCCGCGGCCGGTTTCTCATCGGTAACATGAAAGACCCGGATATCGCGGCGGACGGCGAGCTTGTGGCGAACCGGAAAGTCGGGGCCGGGAGCGTCTTCGTCCTCGAACCGGATCTCACTTTTCGTTTGCTTGAGGACGGGTACACGATACCGAACGGATTCGCATGGGACGCCGATTACTCCACGTTGTACCTCGCGGATTCGCACGAAAACGCGGTCTACGCCTACGACTACGACAGGGAAGCCGGCACGATCGCCCGTAAAAGAACGTTCGCCTCCGCCGGGCAAATGCCCGGCGTCCCTGACGGCGCGTGCATGGACGAGGAAGGATGCCTCTGGAGCGCCCGTAACGGAGGAGGGTGCCTCGTACGCTACAGGCCGGACGGCACGGTGGACCGCACACTGACCCTTCCTGTCAGCCTGCCGACCAGCGTGGCATTCGGCGGACGTTCGATGGATACCCTTTTTGTGACCACGGCTTCCCAGGGACTTTCCCGGGAAGCTATCGCGGAACAGCCGCTGGCTGGGGCCCTGCTGGCCGTCGATGCGGGGGTGAAAGGCGCGGCGGTGGCGATGTTTGCCGGATAATCGATTCATAGGGAACTCGGGTAAAAACGCCCGGCGCGGTCATACGTTTTATCCGTAAACACGAGAACGGGCGCTGTTCAGGCTTACGGGTAAATGCCCCACAGGAGAG
>JAJBSY010000361.1 GCA_020861205.1 Deltaproteobacteria bacterium
CTTTAACGGGTCCTGCCCGGCGAACAACGCCGTGCGGGCGGGTCCGTGTTCCAGGCGGAAATAGTGCCCCGTGGCGATGCGCCCGGCGCCCAGGCGCCGGGCCTCGTCGAGCAGCAGGCCGAATTTGATGGAAACATTGCAGTGAGCGCAGGGGTTGGGTGTGGTCCCCCCGGCATAGGCCCGGACGAACGGGTCGATAACGGAAGCGGCGAAAGCCTCCACGCAGTCGATGACGGAAAGGGGGACGCCGAGAGACGCGCAGGCCCGCGCCAGGCGCTCGAGCATGGCCTCGTACCCGGCAGGGGCGAGCTCGGGCGGCAACATGCGGGCGTGCAGGGCGAAAATGTTCTCACCCGCCTCTTTCAGTGAAGCCAGGGCGTACAGGCTGTCCACCCCGCCGCTGACCGCCACGGCCGTTATGGTTCCGGCATCTCGCATCAGCCCTCTTTCCTGCCCGTTGCGGCCGTCTTGATCATTTTCCGGAACAGGAAGCCTTCCAGCGTGAAGATGATAAGCCCGGCCCAGATGAAGAGGAATCCGAAAATCTTGTCCGCTCCGAACGATTCGTTGAACAGGAATATACCGACCAGGAAATTGCCCGTGGGCGGGATGTACTGCATCAGGCTGATGGTGGTCAGCGGCACGCGGCAGAGGGCGTAGGCGTATCCCATTTGGGGGATGATGGTCACGATGCCGGCCCCGATGAGCCAGAGATCCTGGCTGACGCTTAAGGACAGGAACATCCCCTGCCCGGTAACGGTCAGGTAGGCGAGATATCCCCAGAGGAACGGCGCGGAGATGAGCAGTTCCAGGACCAGGCCGGGCATGGCGTTCACGGGCGCGTTTTTCCGCAAGGCCGCGAAAAGCACGGAATTGCACGCGCTGACAAGCCCGACCCAGGGAATGGAGCCGAACACCGCGATCATGCCGGAGACGCCGCAAGCGGCGAGGGCGATGGAAACCCATTGCAGGCGGCGCGGCCGTTCCCGGAAGAATATAAAGCCGGAAAACACGTTGAGCACGGGCAACATGTAGCTGCCCAGCGCGGCGTCAAGGATGCGGCCCGACCCTACTGCCCAGATGTAGAACCCCCAGCCGAACATATGGGAGAAGGAGCAGCCGATCATGAACAGCAGTGTTCGCCGGTTGCGGCAGATATCCCCTATTTCGGAAAGGCCGCCGCGCAGCCACAGCAGAAAGAGGACCAGGAAAAATCCCCAGAAGGAACGGTGGCAAACGACTTCCGTCGCCGGAATGTGGGCCACCTGCTTCCAGTAGATCGGCAGGAGGGCCCAGATGATGTTGACCGTGAATACCACGGCGATGCCGCGTTGCAGCTCGCCTTCACCGGTAAAATCCGGCGGGCCGGCGTGTTTTTCCACCGCCGGAAGGTGGAGAAGTTCTCGGATACTCATGATCGGTCGCCGGGTCACCTGCCGCGGAGCCGCGCGGCGGCAAAGGCGCCGATGATGACGGCTCCGGCCTGGGCCACGTTCAGGGAATCGAATTCCCGCGCGAAAGGTATGGAGAGAAACGCGGAACATCGTTTCCGAACGATCGGTCGAATACCTGCGTCCTCGCCGCCGAGCACGAGGACGGCCGGGAGGCGCGGGGTGAATGTGAAAACATTCTCCGGGACAACGCCGGGATCGGAGGCCGCGAGCGAGGCCGCACCGTCGGCGCCGTATACCGCGTACCCGGCGTCCAGCGCGGCATCCAGGGCCTGGGCGAGGTTGGCGACCTTGGCCACGGCCAGTTTTTCCAACGCGCCGGCTGAAACCCTGGCCGCCGCAGCCCCGAGGTAGACCCCGTTGTGGCGCGGCACGATGAGCCCCGCCCCGCCCATGGCATACAGCGTTCTGGCCAACGCGCCGGCGTTGCCGGGGTCCTGCACCTGGTCGAGCGCCACGATGAGGGGCAGCGGCGTATCCGGGGCGAGGGCGAGAAGATCATCCAGGTCCGTAAAGCCGGTAACGAACAGCCGGGCGATGACGCCTTGGTGCTGCCCGGCCCAGAGCCGGTCCAGAAACGTTGCGTCCACCAGGGAGAAACGCACGCCGGCTTTCCGGCAAAGATCCAGAATGTCGTCCGTTTCCTTGCCTTTCCTGCCCTTGCGCACGAAAACGGAATCGATTTTCTCCGGGCTGGCCCGGAGCAGTTCCGTCACCGGCTTGACGCCCGGCTGGAGAAAGCCGTCTTCGGGCAGCCCGACAGTCTCAGGAGACGAATCTTTTTTTATCATGCCGGGATCGTCCGGGTACGCAACGCCGCTTCCGATTCCTTCCCGGCTCCGGGAGGAATGCTTTCCGGCGGCTCGTCCTCCTCGCCGCGAAGTTGCATTTTTTCCTTTTTTTTCGAGCGTTTTTTCGTTGTCACGGGTACCGGCCGAACGGTCGTGCCGGTCGGCGTCCGCGTCGCGGCCGCTCCTTGGCGCGGGTGGGGGGAATCGGTGAGAAGGCATGGCGGTCTCTTGCTTGCCTCGTTCAGCACAATAGTGTATGGCTGAACAAGATGTTAGATGTTTAGAAGTTCTCTAAAGAAATCATCGGGGTCTCATACTCGCGTCGGGAAAAGGCGCCGCGGACGGAAGGGCGGCTGTGCCGCCGCGTATCCGGAGTGAGTCCCGCAAATGCAATGCAAGGGTGCCGGCTTCTTCCAGAGCGCCTTCGGCGCGTCCTTCCTGTTCCTGGTATCCTCAACGCCCGATCAATGCAAGCGTTTGAAAAAGCCCAAAGCTCCCTTTGGCCCCATAACGGATATACCATGAGCAGACCCATATACCGTTTCTCTCGTTCCCCGGCCCTTTTTCTTACCGCGCTATGCGCCCTTTTCCTCGTCCTCTCCGGCTGCGCCAAGCAGCAGCAGGTCGGGCAGGCGCGGATCGGCCAGGACGTGTTCGTGGACATCGACGCGCCGGATGTGATGGTGGAGCAATACGTTCCCATTTAAGACGGATTGCCCCTGACCCTGGCAGAGCTGGCCGCCGTCCATTCCACGGGGGAA
>JAJBSY010000073.1 GCA_020861205.1 Deltaproteobacteria bacterium
GGTTATCCGGCGCGTTCGCGGGGCAATGCACGCCCGGGCCCGGGCGTATGCCTGTTTTTATCTCGTCCTGGCGGAGGAGTTCGGCGCGGAAAAGGCCGAGGAGCTCTCCCGCAGGGCTATAGGCATGACGGCGCGAGAGCGCGGACGCCGCGAGGGTACCCGGACGCCGGACGAATGGGTTGACGAGCACGCCGCTTTTTCCGGAAAGGTTTTCGAGTCGACCATTCATAAAATGCCGGACAAAAGCGAGCAGCACATGACCACCTGCGCTCTTTTGGATGAATGGAAGGCCATGGGGCTCAGCCCCGAAATGCAGGATCTCCTGTGCGACATCGCCATGGAGGCCGATCGCCAGCGGGCGGCGTACCACGGCATTCCCTGTGATATTGTGGAGCGGCTCGGCAAGGGCGATAGCTTTTGCCGCGTGGTTCTCCGGAAAGAACCCAAGTAGGCCCCCGGCTTCAAGGAGATCGCATGAAAAATCCCTCAGAGGTCGTTACCGGGGTGGTGGTGCTGGGACTTTGCGCCATCGGCGCGGTGGGCACGGCATCGCTCCCGTCCCCCATCCGGGCGGAAACGGTGGGGCCGGCGTCTCTTCCGGCGGCTTCCCTGGCGGTAGTTTCCTTTTGCGCCTTATTGCTGATTGTTTTCGGGTTGCGCAACGAGCCGGTCGGGAGTGTCCGGGGCAACAGGAAGGCCATCGCGAAATCGTTGGTTTTTTTCGTTTTATACGGGATCTACCTGGTGATTCTGTGCCATCTCGGCCCCATGCTGTATTATATTGACGGGTTCCCTTTCCAGCACAGTTTCGGGTTCGCCGTGACCAACGCCGTTTTCCTGTATGTGGCCTTCCTCTGCCTGGGGCGGAAGGACAAACGGGAACTTCTGCTCATTTCCATCGGGTTCACGGCCCTGTTGGTGCTTGTATTCAGTCTGTTTTTCAAGGTGCTTTTGCCGTAGGCGGCAGAAATCGCGTTTTCCACCCTCAGCGACAGGATGTGCGCAATGCCTCCCGACGTTCTCTCCGGTATCCAGATGTCATTGATGCCGAGCGCTTTGCTGGCGAACGCCATTGGCGTGGCGCGGGGCATCATCTTCGGCGCGCTCCCCGGTCTGACCGCCACCATGGGCGTGGCGCTGCTCATTCCCATAACGTTCGGCATGGCACCGGTGGAAGCCTTTTCCGCCTTGCTCGGCATGTTCTGCGGGGCCATCTACGGCGGGTGCATTTCCGCCATCCTGGTGGGCACACCCGGAACCTCGGCCGCAGCCGCGACGCTGCTCGAGGGACCCAAGCTCACGGCCAAGGGGCAGTCGCGCAAGGCGCTCGAGATGGCCACTTACTCCTCCTTCATCGGCGGCATAATCAGCACGATCGCGCTTATAACCATCGCCCCGACGCTTGCCGCCGTGGCCATAAAATTCGGCCCCACTGAATATTTCGCGCTGGCCATCTTCGGCTTGTCCATTGTGGCGACCCTGGCGCAGGGCGTCATGCTCAAGGGCATACTCGCGGCCGCGCTGGGTGTTTTTTTGTCCACCATCGGCATCGACCCGGTTTCCGGCGATTTCCGCAACACGTTCGATATCCCGGCCCTTTTTTCCGGCATACCGTTGGTTCCCGCGTTGGTGGGTCTTTTCGCCGTTTCCCAGGGGCTTTCCTCCATAGAGGATGTTTTCGCGGGGCATAAGGGGCTGGTCAAGTACGGGACGCTGTCGAAAGCGGGAATAACGCTCCGGGAAATGCGCGATAACGCGGTAAACATTATTCGATCCTCGGTGATCGGAACGGTCGTCGGCATCATTCCGGCGACGGGCGCGACGACGTCCATTTTCATCGCCTACGCGGAAGCCAAACGGGCCTCCAAGACCCCGGAACGTTTCGGCACCGGCACGCTGGAGGGCATCGCCGCGACCGAGAGCGCGAACAACGCTGTTACCGGCGGCGCGCTTATTCCCTTGCTGACCCTCGGCATCCCGGGAGACGTCATCACCGCCATTCTGCTCGGCGCGTTGATGATCCAGGGGCTCACTCCCGGACCCCTGCTGTTCACCAAGCACGCCGTCACGATGTACGGGGTGTTCGCCGCCTTGTTCATCGCCAATATCTTCATGCTGATTTTCGGCCTGGGCGCGATACGGGTCGCGGGCAAGCTCGTGCACGTACCCAACGCTATCCTGGCCCCGCTGGTTCTCTCCCTGTGCGCGGTCGGCAGTTTCGCCGTGCACAATTCCACCTTTGACATCGCCGTCATGGCGGCGTTCGGCATTCTCGGCTATCTGATGCTCAAAACGGGGTTTCCCCAGGCGCCCTTGCTGCTGGGCCTTATCCTGGGTCCGCTTGCGGAGTCCAACTTCCGGCGCGCGCTATCGCTGTTCAAAAACGACTTCAGCGTGTTCGTCACCAGGCCGATTTCCGGCGGCATCCTTCTTCTGGCCCTGCTGGTCATTCTCAGGGCGGTATATATCGAGGTAAAAGAGTTCAGGGAACGCCAGCGCGACGCGCGGGAGGAGCGGCCGGCCGGGGAATCACGGCGGCAAGCGTGAGCCGGACCGTCCGTCACAAGATATACCGGACGGTTTTCACGGGAGAAGGTTTTCGAAGAGAAACCGGAAAGCATACTCTAACGAAAAAAGAGGATCGTATGAAAAGAACCTGTCAGCGGCTGTTTGTGTTTCTGGCTTCCACCGCGCTCTGCCTGGCCTTCCACGGGCAGGCCGCGGCCGAGTATCCCGATAAACCCGTTACGTTGATCCTGCCTTTTTCCGCGGGCAACAGCATGGACGTGTCTTCCCGGATCGTCGGCGAGTACCTGCAGAAGAAGCACAACATAACGATCCTTTCCACTCCGAAGCCGGGCGGCAGCGGTGTGCCCGCGTCCCTGGAAATGAAGAACGCAAGGCCGGACGGGTACACGCTCGGCTACACGTCGGCCAACGTGCTGCCCGTGGTGCCGCAGATAAAAAATACGGGCTTCACCTACAAGGACTTTAAATACG
>JAJBSY010000240.1 GCA_020861205.1 Deltaproteobacteria bacterium
TCCTTTGGGCGGCGGTCATGCCGTCGTCATCGGACATGCCGGCGATGCCCGTGTGGACGCGTTCCTTGGCTCCGGGTACGGTTTCGCCGTCCGGCCCCTTTTCCTTCCCGGCGGCCATCCGCTCCCGCAGGGCGCGGCCTTCTTCGGAGATGGTCACCGTGTCGTTGCCGGCGGGCACTTCCAAGGAGTTTTCGCCGGTCAGGGAATCGCGCATGGCTCGCGCCACGTCCTTGCCGTATACGGCGGAACCCGCGTTTTTCTGGATCGCCGCCTCGCGGGGCGTGGGCTCCAACGGTTCCCGCATCTGCTGGATAAGAGGGGATATCGCGCTCATGGGGCACCTCGTTTATAATTGTTTATTCCCTTTATCGGCATAATTTCTGGTATCTTTACAGGCTCAAAGGTTTATCTTCAATTGTAAGATGCCGCCTTTTGCGGCATTCTTGCCTGGGCCGTTACGATACAGGAGGAAAGTATGCGCATCGCCGCCGACATGACCGCGCTGATAGGCAATACGCCGTTGGTCCGGTTGCACAAGGTCGTCCCGCAGGGGGGGGCCGACGTTTACGCCAAACTGGAATTTTTCAACCCCGCTTCGTCCGTGAAAGACAGGATCGCCATGGGCATGGTCACGGACGCCGAAAAGGCCGGCATTCTCACTCCCGGCCGGGAGCCCGCGCAGGTGATCGTGGAACCCACCAGCGGCAACACCGGCATAGGCCTCGCGTTTGTCGCGGCGGTCAGGGGATACAGGTTGATCCTGACGATGCCGGAAAGCATGAGCGACGAGCGCAAGACGCTTTTGCGCGGGCTCGGCGCGGAGCTGGTTCTGACGCCCGCCGCGGACGGCATGAGCGGGGCGGTCGCCGAGGCGGAAAGGATCGTGAAGCAAACTCCCGGCGCCGTCATGCTGGGCCAGTTCGACAACCCGGCCAATCCCGCCACGCATTACGCCACCACGGCTGAGGAGATATGGCGCGATACGGACGGCACGGTCAACGTGCTCGTCTCGGCGGCCGGCACCGGCGGGACCGTGACCGGAACCGGAAAACGCCTGAAGGAACTGGGGCGGGATATAGCCGTCTACGCGGTGGAACCGGCCGAATCGCCGGTAATTTCGGGCGGGGAGCCCGGAAAGCACGGCATCCAGGGAATCGGCGCGGGGTTCCTTCCCAAGGTGCTTGACCGGAGCGTGCTCGACGGCGTACTGACGGTAAGTACCGACGAAGCGCTGGCATTTGCCCGGCGGCTGATCCGTGAGGAAGGCATCCTTTGCGGCATATCGTCGGGCGCGGCCGGCTGCGCCGCCGTGCGGCTGGCTGGCGATCCCGCGTTCACGGGCAAGCGCATCGTGTTTATTGTTTGCGATACCGCGGAGCGGTATCTTTCAACCAGACTTTTTGCCGACGAGTAAGGTATGACGAAACAAGCATCTTCCGGGCCCCGGCCGCTTCTCAAAAACCGGCTGCCGGAACTTGAGGCCATTACGGAGGCCCTGTGCGATCCGGCGTCTTTCGAGTCCGTGGTCCATCACTCCCTGCACGACGCGCCCATGCCGTCCCTCAAGGACCTGGAAGAACTGATGTCTCGCTTGAAAGCCGCCATATTTCCCGGGTTTTACGGGACCTCGCGCGTGCGGTTCGATTCCATGCGCTACCACATGGCCGCCAACCTGGATTCTATCTATCGTCTCCTTGCCGAACAGATCCGGCGGGGCGGCTGTTTTACCTGCGCGGAATACGCCATGGATTGCGTCCTGTGCGGCGAGGCAAGCGACGAATTGGCCATGAAGTTCATGCAGACCATCCCGCGTATCCGGGAACTGTTGTCCAGCGACGTGCGCGCGGCTTTCGAAGGCGACCCGGCGGCGAAAACCCCCGGCGAGACGATATTCTGCTATCCGTCCATAACCGCCTTGACCCACCAGCGCATAGCGCACGAACTCTACATGCTCGACGTTCCCCTGATTCCGCGCATCATGACGGAAATGGCGCATTCGGCCACGGGCATCGATATCCATCCCGGGGCGAGCATCGGCGGGGAATTTTTCATTGACCACGGCACCGGCGTGGTGATCGGCGAAACCTGTGTCATCGGCAAGGGGTGCCGCATCTACCAGGGCGTGACCCTCGGCGCGCTTTCCTTCCCCAAGGAGGCCGACGGAACGCTGGTCAAGGGCATTCCCCGCCACCCGATCCTGGAAGACCATGTCACCGTTTACGCCGGGGCGACCGTGCTCGGCCGGGTGACCATCGGCGAAGGAAGCACCATCGGCGGCAATACCTGGATCACGCGCGACGTTCCTCCCAAGTCGCGCCTAGTGCAGCAGCAATACGCGCAGAACGGGAACGGCTGACTCTTGCCGTCCCGGCAGCCGGTAAAACGAAAACGCCCGCATGGAGTGCGGGCGTTTTCGTTTGCCATGCGGTTACGCTTGGTACGGAGCGAACTATCGCGCGGAAAAGGCGACGTTTGCCCCGGCGGTATCCCGCATGAAGGCGTTGACGGCGTCGATGGAAAGCTCGAGGGGCGTTTTGCCGACATGGCGCAGCTTGGCAGCCATGGCCGGGGGAACGGTGATGATGCGGCATCCGGCTTCCGCCGCCTGCCAGATGTTGAACACCTCGCGGGTGGAGGCCCAGAGCAGTTCCGACTTGGGCAAGGGTCTCACGATTTCCCGGCATTCGCGCACCAGCGGCGAAGGGTCGATGCCCACGTCCGCGACGCGCCCGGCGAACACGGAAACGATAGAGGGCGTATCGGGATGAAGGGCCCGGGCCGCGATCTCGGCCTGTTCCGTGGTGAACACGCAGGTGACGTTGACGGGAACGCCTTCTTCCGAAAGCCTCCGGATCAGCGGCTCCATGGAGTTTCCCGCCGGGTCGATAACCGGGATTTTTACATACACGTTGCGGCCCCAGGAATGAATGACGCGCGCCTCCCGCTCCATGCCGTCCATGCTCGCGTCCAGCACCTCGAAAGAGACAGGCAGGGTAGGGA
>JAJBSY010000395.1 GCA_020861205.1 Deltaproteobacteria bacterium
GGGAGTGGTCTATACAATACGAACGGCTGCAACAAAGGCCGAATTTTTCCGTTGCGCGGACATGCTTTCCGACATGCGGGAAAATAGGGAAGACGGTATAACCGGATTTTTCGTCCGATCGCGGCAGCGAGGGGCAAAGCGGATCGGTTTGCACGTTTTCACGAGGGAGAAGGCGAAAAGGCGCGTTTATCCCGGGCAACGCGGGGCGTCAGGTTTCACATTATTACGAGGGCGACCATGAAAAAGCTATTTATTCAGCGAAAGTGGTGTAAAGGATGCCGGGTTTGCGTGGTATTCTGTCCCAAGGAAGTGCTTGCCATCGATTCCGAGGACAAAGTGTACGCGAAAAATCCGGAAAACTGCATCCAGTGCAATCTTTGCGGGTTGCGCTGTCCCGACCTCGCCATAGAGGCCAGGGAAGAAGATGAGACCGACGGGCCCAACTGCGGTTGGGTGGCCGTTGCCGGCAAGGCGCGGGAGGCGGTATGAGCAGCGTAGTAAAATTCGTCCAGGGCAATGCCGCCTGTGCCGAAGCCGCGATGTACGCGGGCCTCGGGTTCTTCGCGGGCTATCCCATCACCCCGTCCACCGAGATCGCGGAACTGCTCGCGGGCATGTTGCCCGAGAACGGCGGCAAGTTCATCCAGATGGAAGACGAAATCGCTTCCATGTGCGCGATCATCGGCGGTTCGCTCGCCGGCGCCAAAACCATGACCGCCACTTCCGGCCCGGGCTATTCCCTCATGCAGGAAGCCCTGGGGTATGCCATCATCGCGGAAGTGCCCTGCGTGGTCGCCTCCGTCATGCGCGGCGGCCCTTCCACCGGCCTTCCCACGAAGGTTTCCCAGGGCGACGTCTTGCAAGCCCGCTGGGGAACCCATGGCGACCATTCCATCATCGCGCTGACCGCCTCCAACATCCAGGATGTGTTCGAGGTGACGGTGGAAGCCTTCAACCTGGCGGAAATTTACCGCACGCCGGTCGTGCTGCTGTTTGACGAAGTCATCGGCCATATGCGCGAAAAACTGGTGATCCCGGCCAAGGGCGAGCGGGAGATTGTCGAACGCCTTCGCACCAACGTGCCGGTAGGCAAGGACTTCCACCCCTACCTCCCCCGGGAGGACGGACGGCTGCCCATGTCCGACTACGGCGCGGGCCACCGTTTTCACGTGACCGGGCTGTTCCACGACATGTACGGCTTTCCCACGGAAAACCCGGATATCGTTAAGAAAACTCTCCACCGCCTGGTGGACAAGATTGAATCCAAGCGCGTGGAGCTCGCCCGCTGGAAAGAGTACTTCCTCGATGATGCCGAAACGGTGTTGATCTCCTACGGCTCTTCCGCCAGAAGCGCCCTTGAATACGTTGAGGCCTGCCGCGCCGCCGGCACCCGCAAGGTCGGCCTGCTTGAGCTGCAGACCATCTGGCCGTTCCCCGTGGAACTCGTCCGGGATAAGACCGCCGACGCCCATACGGTGCTGGTCGTCGAAATGAACATGGGCCAGCTCGTTCCCAGCGTCAAGAGCGCCGTGTTCGATCCCGACCGCGTGTTCCTCGCCAACCGCGTTGACGGCATGTTGATCACGCCCGCGGACATCGATTCCTTTGTCCGCGTCATTGACGGAAGGGGGATGTAAGATGAACCAGACGAAAAAGCACATCCGCGAGCGGTTTTTCCCGCACATCTGGTGCCCGGGCTGCGGCCACGGCACCGTGCTGAACACCCTGGTGCGCACCGTCGCCGAAATGGGCCTTGACCAGAACGACGTGATGGCCGTTTCCGGCATCGGATGCTCCGCCCGCATTTCCGGGTATCTCGATTACAACACCCTGCATACCCTGCACGGGCGCGCCCTGGCCTTTGCAACGGGCATCAAGATGACCAACCCGAAACTGAACGTCATCGTGCCCATGGGCGACGGCGACGCGCTGGCCATCGGCGGCAACCACTTCATCCATGCCGCACGCCGCAACATCAATATCACCGCGCTGGTGTTGAACAACCGCATTTACGGCATGACCGGCGGGCAGTATTCGCCCCTGTCCGGCCTGGGTATTTCCGCGACAACCGCCCCGTATTCGAGCATCGACCGCGAGTTTGACGTTGTCAAAATCGCTTCGGGCGCGGGTGCGACCTTCGTTGCCCGGACCACCGCCTATCACGCGCAGGAAATGGCGAAGCTCATGCGCAAGGCCATCGAGCACAACGGGTTCTCCGTCCTGGAGATCCTGACACCCTGCCCGACGTACTTCGGGCGTAAGAACAAGATGGGCGATTCTCCGGAAATGCTCCAGTGGTTCAAGGATCACACCGTGCCCGTCGGCTCGGCAAAGCTGGAGGAAGATCCCACGCTTATTCCGCGCGGTGTCTTTGTGGAAGAGCAGCTTACCGAGTACACCGATGCCTATGCGGAAACCATTGCCCGCGCGAGCAAAAAGAGAGGATAGTCATGGAACGTAGCCGCTTTTTACTTTCCGGTTCCGGCGGGCAAGGGGTGATTACCATGGGTATTCTTCTTGCCGAAACAGCCTGCCTGCAATCCGGGCTCAACGCCATCCAGTCGCAGTCCTACGGGCCGGAGGCCCGGGGCGGCGCGACCCGGTGCGACGTGCTCATCTCCGACAAGCCCATCTACTACCCCAAGGTGCAGATGGCCAACGTGATGGTGGCGCTCACCGACCAGGCGTTTTCCCGCTATTTGCAGTATCTTATGCCCGGCGCGCTTCTCCTGACCGATTCGCACACCGTGCAGACGTCGGGCCGTATCGATGCGGAGCATTACGCCCTGCCCATGTATGAAAGCGTCATGGATACCTTCGGCAAACCCCAGGTATTCAACATCTGCGTCCTGGGCGCCCTGTTGCAGCTCACGGGCGTCGTCGCCCCGGCCGCGCTTGAGAAAACCCTGGCCGAGCGGTTCGCCCCGCAGTTCCAGGAGAACAACAAAAAAGCCCTTGAGATGGGTATCGACCTGGCGAAACAGGCGAATGC
>JAJBSY010000148.1 GCA_020861205.1 Deltaproteobacteria bacterium
GTACATCGCGGCGCGGGGGGAAGGGTGGCCCCGTTCATGCTCCTTGCGCCGCGACGCGGTGGGCGGTCGCCGCGGCACCATCCGCCGCCGGGAGGAGAGGCGGCGAACTACAATGTTTCCCACCCCCCGCCAAGAGCCTTGTACAGGGTGAGGGCGTTGGATTCGCGCAGGAGGCGCGCGGCGATCAGGCCGTTTTGCGCGGAATACAGCGACCGCTCGGCATCCAGCAGGTCGATGAAGTTCCCGACTCCCGCCCCGTAGCGGGTGTTGGCGTGCTCCACGCTGCGCCGCGTCGCGGAAACGAGCGCTTCCTGCGCCTCGAGCCGGTTGCCGATGTTGTCGCGCTGCACCAGGGTATCCGCGACTTCCCGGAAGGCCGTCTGGATGGCCTTCTCGTACCGGGCCACGGCGATGTCCCGGTCGGTTTCGGCCACGTCCAGCGCGGCCCGGTTCCGGCCCATGTCGAATATCGGCAGCGTCATCTGCGGCAGGAAACTCCAGGCCCGCGATCCGGCATCGAACAGGTCGTTGTAATCGGCGCTCATCTTGCCGAGTGACGCGGTCAGGGTAATCCTGGGGAAGAAGTTCGCCCGGGCCGCGCCGATATTGGCGTTCGCGCCCTTGAGCACGTGTTCGGCGGCCTTGATGTCGGGCCTGCGTTCGAGCAGGGACGAGGGCAGCCCCTCGGGAAGGTCCGCCAGGGTTTGCACCTGCGAGAGCCGCCTGACCATGGGAAGTTCCTCGGGCAGGGGGCAGCCCATCAGGAGCATGAGGTAGTTTTCATCCTGGCCCACCTGGGTCGCGGCCGCGGCCAGGCTGACCATGGCTTCCTCGAGAATGGTCCGCGCCTGGCTCACGTCCAGGTCGGAGGCCACCCCGGCATCGAACTTGCGCACGATCAGGTCATGGGTCTTGCGCCGGTTTTCGGCCGTGGCGAGGGTCAGGTCGTAGACCTCCCTGTCCGCGACGAGCTGCAGGTACATGGCGGCCGTTTCCGCCACCAGGCTGAGCCTGGCGGAGCGGGCCTCTTCTTCCACGGAATAGTACGTTTCCAACGCCTGCTCGGTAAGGCTCCGGATCCGGCCGAACAGGTCAAGTTCAAAGGAACTGAACCCGAGGGAGGCCGAATACTGGCGCGTCATCCCTTTCTCGCCGGTGGAGGAAAGGGAGGCCGGGAGGTGCTGGTTTGACGAGGAGCCCGAAGCGTCGATGGACGGCAGGATGTCTGCCCGCTGGATGCGATACTGGGCGCGGGTTTTTTCGATGTTCAGCATGGAAACGCGCAAATCCCGGTTGTTCGCAAGCGCCAGCTCGATAACCCGCCGCATGGGCGCGTCCTGGAAAAACTCCGTCCACATGGGCGGGGGGGCGCTCTCCCCGGCCTCCCCCGTTTCGGCGAGACCGGGATAAGTATTGGGGATGGGGGCGTCCGGCCGCGCGTACTTCGGCGCCATGGTGCAGCCCGAGCCGGCCAGCAGGATCACGGTGCAGATAATGCCCCAAAAGACCATGTATATATTCTTCCGCATGTTCCTACGCATGGCTGTCTCCTTCCCGGAGCGCGAGGTGCGCCGCCTTCGCGCGCCTTCTCGAACTGAAGAAACGGGTTACGGTCACGAAAAAGACCGGGGTGTAAAAGATGCCGAGCGCCGTGGCCGCGGTTACGCCGCAGACGACCGTCGTGCCCAGGGCGTTCTGGCCGCCGGAGCCCGCGCCGGCGCTGACGGCCAGCGGCACCACGCCCAGGATGAAGCAAAGGGACGTCATGATGATCGGCCTGAGCCGCATACGGACCGCCTGCACGGTGGCCTCATACAGATCCATGCCGGCCGCGTGCAGGTCCTTGGCGAATTCCACGATCAGGATGGAGTTCTTGGCCGAAAGCCCGATGACCGTCAGCAGCCCGATCTGGAAGTAGATGTCGTTGTACATGCCCCGGGCGAACATGCCGAGCAGCGCGCACAGGACGCCGGTGGGCACCACCAGCAGCACGGAAAGGGGAATCGTCCAGCTCTCGTAGAGCGCCGCGAGGCAGAGAAACACCACCACCAGGGACAGGGCGTACAGCATGGGAGCCTGGCTGCCGGCCGTCACTTCCTGGAGGGAGAGCCCGGTCCAGGAAAAGCCGAATCCGGCGGGGAGCTCCCCGGCTATCGCTTCCATGGCCGCCATCGCCTGGCCGGTGCTCCGCCCCGGCGCGGCTTCGCCCAGGATCTCCATGGCGGGCAGGCCGTTGTAGCGCTCCAGCCTGGGAGAGCCGGTGGCGGAGTGCATGGTCATGAAGCTGGAGAACGGGACCATGTCGCCGTTTTTGTTGCGCACGTAATAGCGGGAAAAATCGCTGGCCTGCATACGGGTATCCGGCTTTGCCTGCATGTACACCTTCTTGGTGCGGCCCTTGTCCGTGAAGTCGTTCACGTACGAACTGCCCCAGTAAGCCGCTATGGCCGAATTGATCTCGCCCTTCGACAGGCCCTGGGCTCCGGCCTTTTCCAGATCGATGTCCAGCTTGTATTCTTCCACGTCTTCCATGCCGTTGGGGCGGACCATGGCAAGGTCCGGATGAACGGCAGCCTTGGCGAGCACGGTATCGCGCGCCTGCATGAGGGCGTCGTGCCCCCGGCCGGAACGATCGATAAGCTCGAAGTCGAACCCCGTGGCGTTGCCGAGTTCCATCACCGCCGGGGGCGTGAAGGAAAAGACGCTGGCTTCGGGGATGGCGGAAAACCGCTGCATGGCCCGGCCGGCAATGGCCTGGGCCCGCATGGCGGAACCTTCGCGCTCGCTCCAGTCCCGGAGGCGGATGAACGCGAGGCCGTTATTCTGGCCCATGCCGGAAAAGCTGAATCCCGAGACGACCATCACGCTTTCCACGGCTTCCTTTTCCTCTTCCAGGAAATGGGCGCTTACCTGTTCCAGCACCTCCATGGTGCGTTGGAACGTGGCGCCCGAGGGGAGCTGCACCGTGGTCAGGATGGTGCCCTGGTCTTC
>JAJBSY010000441.1 GCA_020861205.1 Deltaproteobacteria bacterium
TGTAAATGAGCGGCATCAGGGCCGGGGCGGTAAATTGCCGCCGCCAGTATAACAGGGCGGTCAGACATGCGCCGGGTAAAAAGAAAATCTGCGCGGGCAGGACGATTCGCAGGAAGAAAATAAGGCGATCGAGTTGCCCGGTGTCCCGGATGAAACCCGGCGCGGTGACGGCGGCGATGACGGGCGCGAGTATCCAGGCCAGCGTGACGCAGGCGAAGGACGCGATGCATATCCACCAGAAAACGGTTGAGAAAAAATCCCAGCCCGCGTCGTCGCTTTCCTTGAACTTGCGCGCGAGCAGGGGAATAAGGGTGATGGAAAAATATCCCCCGGCCAAAAGATAGTTGATGAAATCCGGCGCGACAAAAGAGGCGAGATAGATATCCGCTTCCGTACCGGCGCCGTAGTAATAGGAAATAACCTTGTCGCGGACGAGTCCCATGAAGCGGGAAAGAAAAACGCTCGTTCCCAGCAGGAGGGCGGCCGTGCCCATATGGTGGGACCGCGTGAAAATGCTCATGGGGTAAGGTGTTACCGTACACTGAAGGCGAGCGCAAGAAATTGTGGAACGGCGCGGCGGCCGCGTTGACTGCCGCGACCGGGGCCGGACAGGAATATACGCCCCCTCGAGACATTGCCTTGCTTCGCAGGCTCCATTCACCAATCGGCCGGGTGCGGCCCGCCGGAGCGAGCGCCGTGCGAAACTGCCGGTAGAGACGCACGTGAATTCAAACAAGGAGGGCGAGATCGGCGGGGAGTGACGTGTATCAGGACATACTTGCGCTCGCGCGGGACGAACCTGCCGAAGTATCAAGCACACTGAGGCACTATAAAACCGCCGCCGTGCTTGCCAGAGGACGCGTGCCGTGGCACAAGAGGCGGACAGGAGGCGCATTCCCATGACGAAACACGCTCACTCCGGACTGGTCATATCCGTGCTTCTTGACCGTGACGGTACTATAATAGAAGACAAGCATTATCTCGCGGATCCGGCCGGAGTCGAGCTTTTGCCGGGCGCGGCTGAAGGGTTGCGTATGCTTTCCCGGGCCGGGCTGGAATTGTTCGTTGTCACGAACCAGTCCGGGATCGGCAGAGGGTATTTTTCCGAAGCCGAGTATCACGCCTGTCACGCGGCGATGGAAGATCTCCTGCGGGACAGGAAGGTGCCCCTTTCCGGGAGCGCCTTTTGCCCCCACGCGCCGGAGGATGACTGCGATTGCCGCAAGCCCTCCCTGGGGATGTGGCGAGCCCTGGCATCCCGGCACGGGCTGGATCCTTCCCGGACCGCCATGGTCGGCGATAAGGTTGAAGATATCGCTTTCGGACGGAACGCCGGCATGGGTGCCACCGTCCTGGTGCTTACCGGCAAGGGCGGAGAGACGGCCGCGCGGCTGCAACTGCCTCTGCCGGATCTGGAAAGGGGATACCGCCCGGTGGACGCGACCCGTAACGGGGCGTTCCCCCACGCCGTCGCCAAAGACCTTCCCGGAGCCGCCGCCTTTATCCTCAGCCTGGGATCGACCTAGCCGGGCGGTCCGTCCCCGAAAGTGACGCGGGCATTCGGGCGAACAAGCAAAAGGGGTATTCCGGACCGCGGATTCTCCGCTTGCCATTGCCGTCCGTTTGCGGTAGTGACGCGCCAGTGCTTTCCCGCGCCCGTCTTCCCGCGGCGCTTTCATCCATAGACAGCCAATCGAGTTTAGTATGTCCTTAGCCACGAACGAATCCATCCGCAATATCGCCATTATCGCCCACGTCGACCACGGCAAGACCACCCTCGTGGACGCCCTGTTCCGCCAGAGTGGGGTGTTCCGCGAAGACCAGCAGGTCGACGAAAGGATCATGGACAGGATGGATCTGGAGCGCGAACGCGGCATCACAATCGCCGCCAAGAACTGTTCGGTGACCTGGAACGGGGTCAAGATCAACATTATCGACACGCCCGGCCACGCCGATTTCGGCGGCGAAGTGGAGCGGGCGCTCAGCATGGTGGGGGGCGTCGTGCTATTGGTGGATTCGGCCGAAGGGCCGCTGCCCCAAACCCGTTTCGTGCTGAAGAAAGCCATGGAAGCCGGTTTGAAAATCATCGTGGTGGTCAACAAGATAGACCGCAAGGACGCCCGGCCCGAAGAAGTCCTCAACGAAATATACGACCTTTTCATCGATCTCGGGGCGAGCGAGGAACAACTCGAGTTTCCGGTCCTGTACGCCGTGGGCAGGCGCGGCATAGCCGGTTTATCCGTGGCGGAAGCGCTGGAAGCGACAAACCTTTCCGCGCTGTTCGAGTGCATCGTTTCCGCCATTCCGGGCCCGGCGTTCGACCCTGACGAACCGTTCCAGATGCTGGTGGCCGATCTCGACTATTCCGACTATCTCGGCCGCCTTGCCGTCGGACGCATAGAGCACGGGACCGTCCGCGCGCGCGACGCCCTCGTCTGCATGGGGGAAAACGGCGAGGCCGTCCCCTTGAAAGTTACCAAGATCCAGGTCTATGAAGGCGCGCAATTGGGCGAGGCCGAGGAGGCCGGCGCGGGGGATATCGTGATCCTGGCCGGGGTGGACAACGTCACCATCGGCGATACCATCTGCACGCGGGAACACCCGCGCACGCTTCCTCGCATCCGGGTGGACGAGCCAACGGTGTCCATGACGTTTGCCATCAATACCTCCCCCCTGGCCGGACGGGAGGGGAAACTCGTGCAGGCCAGCAAAATACGCGAGCGTCTTTTCCGCGAAACCCTCCGCAACGTGGCCGTCCGGGTTTCCGACGCCGACGAGCGCGACAGTTTCATCGTGAAGGGGCGAGGCGAATTCCAGATGGCGATTCTTATCGAGCAGATGCGCCGGGAAGGATTCGAGCTGTGCGTCAGCCGCCCCGAGGTTATCTTCAAGAAGGACGACGCGGGCACCACGCTGGAACCCATCGAGCACCTCGTCGTGGACTTCGAGGAAGGGTTCATGGGAGTGGTCAGGGAG
>JAJBSY010000358.1 GCA_020861205.1 Deltaproteobacteria bacterium
TTTTCTCAGCGCAGCAATGGTTACTAGTCTTTTGGAGCATGGTCGGCGGATTCGGCGTGTGGTTTTCCGGGTAGCGTTCGGCCGGCCATCCGCAATTGTTCCAAAAACGCGTCGCGGCATTCATAACTGCAAAAACGATGAACCTTTTCCCCGTCACGCACGCTCACGCTTGAAGCCACGTCCACATACGATCCGCAAACGGGGTCTTTGACCATGTCGCCCGTGGGTTCTTTTGCCCCTTTCGCGCGGTTCGTATCCTCCGAACGTTTGCGCATTTCGTTCGCTATCAGCTTGTAGAGAACGAAAGCAACCACTACAAGTACCAGCCAGCGTACCATAAAACTCTCCTTAAAGTGCGCTCGGTTATCGCGAGTAAAGAGTGCCGTAAAGAACCCGCAAACATGCGTCCGACAGGGCTCCAAGGCTCGAAACGGACCGATCCCGCGGCAGACCGGAAGCATCGTATGCCAGAGGCAACTCGGTGCAGGCCGTGGCGATATCCAGATTCTCAATGCGCCACAATCCCTCAACAACGTTGCGCATCCGGTCGCCGGCTTCCGTCATTCGCCCCGCTTTTACCAGGGTAAGGGCTTCGGTAACATCGTTTTGCGCCTCCGGTGAAACTTCAAGGAACGTATACCCTCTTTTTTCGGCATACCGCTGGTACAGCCCGGTCTTGCACGTCGCCTCCGTGGCGAGCAGCCAGGCTCCCTCCGGGCTTTTCCGTTGGCAGGCGGCAACGGTTTCCTCAACGATATGGATAAGTGGAACAGGAAGCTCCTCACGGAAACGATCGATAAAAATATGAGCCGTGTTGCAAGGGACGGCCAAGTAGTCAACACCCCAACCGGCAACGGTCAAAAGGTCCGAACGCAGCCGCCCGGTCGGATCCGGCCCTGTTCCGTTAACAGCCGCCGTTCTGTCCGGTATGTGCGGATCGGACAGGACGTACATGATCGGATGTTCCTGATCGCGGCCGGCCGGAGATTTTTCCGCCAACAAACGCATGAATTCGGCACACGCGGCCGGCCCCATGCCGCCCAAAACACCTAATGTTTTACTTGGACTTTCCATTCTCTACCGTTTCTTCCTGGAAAATAGTGTTTTTTGCAACCCGAAACCGGAGTTTTTCCAAACTAGACCGTACGGGTGTGCCGTCAGGCAATGTAAGGGAAGGAGCAATGTCCAGAAGCGGGACCAATACAAACGCCCTTTCGTTCATGCGCGGATGCGGCAGATGGACTTTCTCTTCCGCGCATACCATATCGCCGAACAGCAAAAGGTCAAGGTCGATCGCTCTTGGCCCGAACCGCCGATGAGGGTCGCGGACTCTCCCCAACTGCTCTTCGATAGCCAACATTGACCGTAACAAACCGGCCGGGATGATTTCCGGCGCACAGGTCAGGGCCGCGACCTGGTTGCTGAACCACGGCTGGTTCGCGTCACCTTGTGGTTCCGTCCGATACAGGCGCGATACCGCCCGCAGCCGGATGCCCGGCAATGCCTCCAGCATGTCCAGCGCCCGCGCGAACCGCGCGGCTTCGTCTCCCAGGTTGCCCCCGAGGCTGATATAGGCAACTGTCGTATTTTCCATTTTTACCACGGGAAATCTTGCCCTCCGCACGGATAATGCGTACCACGAAACATGGCCGAACAACACCTGAATAATACGCCACCCGCAACGGAGAAATGCGACGAATTGCCGGTCCATCCGGTAGCGGACGCGTACCTGCAACATCTTCTCGTGGAAAAGGGACTGTCGGAAAACACTCTGACGGCCTATGCCAATGACATCTCGGACTTCCTCTCCTTCCTTGCGACCCGCTCGTTCCCCCTGGAAGACGTCACGGACCAAACATTGTTTTTATATATTGTCGACGTAAGGCGCATGGGCTTGTCCGGTAGAAGCCTGGCCCGGAGGCTTTCCGCGCTGCGCGGACTGTTTTCTTTTGCCTGCCGGGAGAAGGTGTTTTCAGCCAACCCCGCCGAATTTCTTGAAAACCCGAAATTCACCCGCTCGCTCCCCGAGGTATTGACCAAAGAAGAAATGACGGCTGTGCTCAACAGCCCCGACATCTCCGACCGGCTGGGGTTCCGTGACCGGACCATGCTGGAATTGCTCTACGCCTGCGGCCTCAGGGCGTCGGAACTTGTTGGCCTTCACGCCCTGAACTTTGACCGGGGAACCAATGTGCTGCGGGTTTTCGGCAAGGGGGCCAAAGAGCGCCTGGTTCCGGTCCACGCTGAAGCCGCGAGGTTTCTTTCGGATTATATCGCGCATTGGCGGCCGCTGTTCTCCCCGAAAGAACCCGCCCTCTTTCTCAACCGTTCCGGCAAAGGCCTTTCGCGGGTTGCCCTCTGGAAGACCGTACAACGGCATGTCCATAACGCGGGGATTCTCCGACCCATCTCGCCGCATACCTTCCGGCACTCTTTCGCGACGCACCTCCTGGAAGGCGGCGCGGACCTGCGCGCTGTCCAGCTCCTTCTCGGCCACGCGGATATCAGCGCCACCGAAATATACACCCATGTCCAGGCGGAGCGGCTGGCCCAGACCCACAGGAAGTATCATCCCCGGTCGGGAGGTTGAGTCGCTATTTTCCGGGAAACCACTCGCGGCGCTTCGCGGCGAAAGCTTCCTCCAGAAGCTGGTCGCGACCGTTCCGGAAAAGGCGCCGGGCGGCTGCAATCTGATCCCGGGTGTCTTCCGGGCTGTTTTTATAGCGCGACATTGTTGCGAGATGCTCTTCGGCCATCCGGAGCCATGGCGTATCCCGAAGGAACGGCGCCAGCCGGAGCAGGTCGCGATAGCGGGAAACCACGGGTTCTATTTCCGCCAGCTCGATGCGGAACAACACGGCTTCCTCGTAGAGCCCCCGCTTTTCAAGGCTCTGTGCCAATATTTCCCGGCCGCCCATCCAAAAAGGGTTCTGCCTGACGAGGCGGAGCACCGTCGCGGCGTCCCTGTCC
>JAJBSY010000325.1 GCA_020861205.1 Deltaproteobacteria bacterium
AATTTATACTTTATTCAGCCATATTCTGTCTGTGAGAAATTCTCAATAGTGAGAAATTTAATTATTTTCAAATAGATACGAATAAAATGCATAAATTTTCAAAAAAATCTTGCTTTCCAGCTGAACATGCACTATCTAATTCCGTTCCTCGAAAAATCATTGTTCGGGGAAAATACCTATCTCGCAAAACCGGTTTCCGCCTCACCGAAGGATGCCGCGTTCCGGCCGAAGAAGTTGCCCCTTCCGGCCGTCAATGAACACGGCGGACGAAGGTCGAACGGAAAAGAACGGTTTGCATAAATCATCCGAAAATGTCGGCAACCATTTTCGGGGAACAGAGCAATCGAGCGTTTCTGCAGAAACGGAAGACACATTGTTCGAATCCTTGATGTGATACTCGCCGGATACTTCATGGCGGACGGCCGCGGGGCCGTCCGCATTTCGTGCTTGTTCCGGTTCTTCCGTTTTCGTCCATTGCTCGGACGCGGCGGTATAAACCGCATAACCGTCTTTTTCTGAGGTACTGCCATGGCGCAAATTATGAAGCAGTTCGGGAAGATCGAAGTGACGCTTCCCATCCCCCACCTTTTGAACCTGCAGGTGGATTCCTACAAAAAATTCCTCCAGGAAGGGATTACGGAACGCAGCCCCGAGGAAGGGCTTGAAGGCGTTTTCCGGTCCGTTTTCCCCATTGAGGATTTCAACCGTACCGCCAGCCTGGAGTACGTCGGGTACGAAATCGGCGAACCCAAGTACGACCAGGCCGAATGCATCGCCAAGGGGCTGACCTATGAAGCGCCCGTACGCATCAAGGTCCGGCTGGTCGTCTACGATGTCGATGAAGCCACGGAAAACCGCACCATCCGCGACATCAAGGAACAGGACATTTATTTCGGCACGCTTCCGTTCATGACCGAAAAGGGCACCTTCATCATAAACGGCACCGAGCGCGTCATCGTCAACCAGCTCCAGCGCTCCCCCGGCATAATCTTCGAGCACGACGCGGGCAAGACCCACTCTTCCCGCAAGGTTCTTTACTCCTGCCGCATCATTCCCATGCGCGGCTCCTGGCTGGACTTTGACTTCGACCACAAGGACATCCTGTACGTCCGCATCGACCGCCGCCGCAAAATGCCGGCCACCATCCTGTTCAAGGCCATGGGCATGAGCAAGGCGGACATCCTTGACCGCTTCTACGAAAAGGAAATCTACCGGTTCGACAAAAAAGGCAACCTGTCCTGGGAAGTGGACAAGGACATGTACCGCAAGGACAACGCCTACGCGGACATCACCGGCAAAGACGGCGATGTCCTGGTCAAGGCGGGCAAGCCCATCACCAAGCGCGCCTGGCGCCAGATCTGCGAAGCGGGCATTGAAACCATCGCCATGGCGCCGGATTCGATCATCGGCATGTTTCTCGCCGACGACGTCGCCAATCCCCAGACCGGGGAAGTGCTGGCCGAGGCCGCGGACGAGATTTCCGAAAGCCTGATGGAACAGATCCGCGAAGCGGGGATACCCAGGATCGCCGTTCTGCACACCCGCGGGACGGATACCTCCTCCTCCATCCGCGACACCCTCATTCTGGACAAGACCACGGACATGGAAAGCGCCCAGGTGGAAATATACCGCCGCCTGCGCCCCTCCTCTCCGCCCACTCCGGAAATCGCGGCCAGCTTCTTCGACAACCTGTTCCGCAACCCCGATTATTACGACCTTTCCCCGGTGGGCCGCTACAAGCTGAACCAGCGCCTCGGTTCCGAGCATTCCCTCGATACCCGCGTGCTGGCAGACGACGATATCATAAAGGCCATCCAGGTGCTGACCTTCCTCAAAGACAGCCACGGCCCTGCCGACGATATCGACCATTTGGGCAACCGGCGCGTGAGGCCCGTGGGCGAACTGGTGGAAAACCAGTACCGCATCGGGCTCGTGCGCATGGAGCGGGCCATCAAGGAACGCATGAGCCTGCAGGAAGTGGCGACGCTGATGCCCCACGACCTGATCAACCCCAAGCCGGTTTCCGCCGTGCTGAAGGAATTCTTCGGGACCAGCCAGCTCTCGCAGTTCATGGACCAGACCAACTCCCTCTCGGAAGTGACGCACAAGCGCCGCCTCTCCGCTTTGGGACCGGGCGGTCTTACGCGGGAAAGAGCCGGGTTCGAGGTGCGCGACGTGCACACGTCCCACTACGGCCGCATCTGCCCCATTGAAACGCCGGAAGGCCCGAACATCGGCCTTATCGTCTCCCTGACCACCTATGCCAAGGTCAACGACTACGGGTTCATCGAAACCCCGTACCGGGTCATCCGGGACGCCAAGCTCACGGACGAAATCGTGTACCTGGACGCGTCCAGCGAAATGGATCACGTCATCGCCCAGGCCAACGCCAAGGTGGACAAAAACGGTATGCTCGAGGATACCTTCGTCACGACCCGCGTACGCGGCGACGTGGTGATGGAACCGCGCGAAAACGTAACCCTCATGGACATTTCCCCGTCCCAGATGGTCTCCATTTCGGCGGCCCTGATTCCTTTCCTGGAACATGACGACGCCAACCGCGCGCTCATGGGCTCCAACATGCAGCGCCAGGCCGTGCCGCTCCTGCAAAACGAAGTGCCGCTGGTCGGCACGGGCATGGAAGGCGACGTGGCCCGCGACTCGGCGGCCTGCATCCTGGCCGAAGGTCCCGGCATCATCCGCTACGTTGACGCGGACAGAATCATCGTTACCTACGATGGCGGCATGTTCCCGGAAACCGGAGGCGCCAGGGCTTACAACCTCTTGAAGTTCCACAAGTCGAACCAGAACTCCTGCTTCGGCCAGAAACCCACCTGCTATCCCGGCCAGGTCGTGAAAAAGGGCGAGGTTCTGGCGGACGGCCCGGGCATCGAGCTCGGCGAACTGGCGCTCGGCAAGAACCTGACCGTGGCGTTCATGCCCTGGTGCGGTTTCAACTTCGAGG
>JAJBSY010000226.1 GCA_020861205.1 Deltaproteobacteria bacterium
ACTATGCGAGCGTTATGGTTTCCGGGACGGCCAAAGCGGTAACGGATGCGGACGAAAAATTCCGCGCTCTGTATGCGCTGGCCGGGAAGTACCTGCCGGATCATCTGGACAAGGCCGAAAGGGATATTCGCGCTTCCTTCGCCAGAACGGCCGTCTACCGGCTGGATATTGAAACAATGACGGGCAAGGCGAAGCAGCCCCGTCCCCCTGGCTGACCCTCTCGCCAAGCGAGGCGCTGCGCGGCTGGTATCGAGGGTCCGTATGCTCACGGGGTGTTGGCGAGGTGCCGGATCCAAAAATTCCTGAACGCTTCTTGCGCACGGGCCAGATCCCGCGCATCGGGATGCCGAGCGGCTTCCAGCAACCGCGCGCGCCTTTCCTCCGTGAACGGATGCCGCTCATCGGCCTCTTCTCCCGTCAAACGCCGGGCCAAACGTTCCGGCGTAAGCTTTCCCTGACAGAGAAAAGAACCGAGAATCCTGTTGCCCGCCAGAAGCGACTCGGCCTTTGCGACAACGCCTTGCGCGTGTTCCGAGTCCGGGTATGCGGCAAGGGTTCCGAAAAAGGCCGCATCGCGACCGCGTACCGTTTCCATATACCGGGCGGCCGCCGGGTCGGGGCCGCCCCTGTGCGTCCAGAATCCGATCGCGACGAAGTCAAAGCCTTCGGCGGACGGAGCCTTTTTAACCGGCAAAAAAACTGTCTCTCCGGGCAGCACCCGGCGGATGGCTTCGGCCACCATCTGGGTGTTGCCCGTTACACTTGAGTAGACCAGCAAACAGCGAGACACGGCGTTATCCTTACCCAACCTTACGCGCGCAAATAACTCCCAGGTCTTCGTCGGGCGTGGCGATGGGTTTCAGGTCAAAGGTGGATACCAGCACTTGTAACACGGCGGGCGTAAGAAACGCCGGTAGGCTCGGGCCAAGCCGTATATCCTTGATGCCGAGAAAAAGGAGGGTAAGCAGGATGGCGACGGCCTTTTGCTCATACCAGGAAAGCACCAGCGACAGGGGCAAGTCATTGACGGTGCAATTGAAGGCCTCGGATAAGGCGAGGGCGATCTTGACGGCGCTGAACGCATCATTGCACTGGCCGACATCGAGCAGCCTGGGAATGCCGCCGATCGCGCCGAGCTGCTTGTCGAAGAAACGGAACTTGCCGCAGGCCAGGGTAAGGACCACCGTGTCCGCCGGGGTTTTCTCCACAAACTCCGTGTAGTAGTTGCGCCCAGGCTTGGCGCCGTCGCATCCGCCGACCAGAAAGAAATGCCTGATCGCTCCCGATTTGACCGCTTCCACTATTGTGCCCGCAACACCGAGAACCGCGTTGCGCCCGAACCCGGCCAGCACGTAGGTGTCCGGAAAGGCCGCGATTGATTCTTCCGTAAAGCCTTCCCGCGCAAGAGCGCACTCGATCACCGGCCCGAAGTCGCCGTTTTTGACATGGGTAACGCCGGGCCACCCGACGAGTCCGGTTGTGAAAACGTTGCACGTGTATGTTTCCGCCGGACGCTGGATGCAGTTGGTGGTAAACAGGATGGCGCCGGGGAAAAGCGGGAACTCCTTGCCCTGGTTTTGCCAAGCCGTGCCGAAATGGCCCGCGAAATGGGCGAATTTCTTGAGGCCCGGATAGCCGTGCGCGGGCAACATTTCCCCATGGGTATAGATATTGATACCCTTGCCCTCGGTTTGGACTAAAAGCGCGTACAAATCCTTCAGGTCGTGGCCGGAAACCAGGATAGCCTTGCCCGACCTGGGCTTGAGCGATACTTCGGTCGGTTCGGGATGTCCGTAGGTTCCCGTATTGGCCGCGTCGAGCAGTTCCATGGCCATGAGGTTGACTTTGCCGCACTCCATGGCCGCGTTCACCCATGCGTCAAGCGAAGGCGTAGATCCGTCAAAGCCGAGGGCGAGCAAGGTGAATATAGCCGTATAAAGTTCCGGGCTTTCATGCCGCAGAAAGGCGGCGTGATCCGTATACGCGGCGACGCCTTTCAGCCCGTAAAGCACGGTCTGGGCCAGGGAGTTGCAGTCGGGATTCTCCGCGAATCCGGTAATGGACGCTATCTCCGCCTGCTTCAGCAAAGACGGTTCCTCTGTGGCCGGTCTGAATGATTCCACACCGTGCGCCGGCGACAGTCCCGCGCTTTTCGCAAGCCTGTCCCGCTCGCTGACGACCTGATGCAGGATGCCGAGCAGCGGTTCTTTGTCAAAGTTCACATTGGTGACCGTGGAAAACAATGCCGATACGCACAGTTTTCCGGCGGCGCGCGTGTCGATTCCCTTTTTTTCCGCTTTCAGGGCGATGCACGCAAGCCCCCGGGCGGCGTACACGATCAGATCCTGAACGGCGGCCACGTCGGCCGTTTTCCCGCAAACCCCTTGTTTGGTACAGGCTACCCCTTGGGCGGTTTGTTCGCATTGGTTGCAGTACATGCTGTCCTCCTTCCCCGCCGGAGCTGGCGGTTTATCGGACCATAGACTCGATTTCACGGTATAACCACCCCGTTAGAAAGGGGGAGTTTTTTACCTGGCTGGGACACGGAACAAACTGCGACCGGCGCCGTCTGAGCCCACAACACCGTTTTTCTTTCAACCAAGCGGTATGGCTTGACCGAAAAGAGACGGTGGGACAAGATGCGATTTATTGCTGCGCCACTCACTCCGGAAGTGGAGTTAGTCCGTCGGTATCGTGGGAATAGAACGGTTGCATACCAATACTCCCGATTCCGGACCCGGGTTTCTTGAATTGGGCGGGAACGGCAACGCGCCGGCCTCCGGGAAACAAGCAGCGCCAGTCTTTTTTACGCGGGAGAAACCGCCATGCCCACCTACGTTTGCTCGGTCTGGCCGAATACATTCATCGTCGCCCATAGACAGGCCATCGCTCAGGCCATCGCCCTCTACCATAGCGCGGCCTCCGGCGCGCCTACCTATCTGGTTCCCGTCATCATCCAGGAT
>JAJBSY010000381.1 GCA_020861205.1 Deltaproteobacteria bacterium
TAGACAGATTTTTAGGCGGCTCAAGACAGACTCTTACGAAATCGTAGGAGTCTTTTTTGCGCCATGACCCGGAAACAAACCGGAAATTCTTGCTCCAGGGTAACGGCGGTTCAATTCAGGACAGCCAAAAATCAAAAAGGAGCTTTTATGCTTTCAAAGAAAAATTCGTGTAGTGGTAAAGTTTTGCGAGCGAAGGACGCGGCTGCGTTTCTTGGTCTCGGTGTTTCAACCTTCTGGCGATGGGTGAAGGACGGACGGCTCCCCAAAGGAACTCGTCTTAGCGCAAGGGTAACGGTTTGGCGCGTCTCTGATCTGGAGTCTTTTATCGAGCAGCAGACCGCTCAGCAAGGAGGTGTTTAATGAATACCTCCAAGAAAACATATGCTGTTGATGCAAGGCCGAAATTCACCCTCATAGAATCAGAAAAAGCTCACCTTAGGAAAGAGTATGAGAGCAACCCGGTTTCATCCGGCAGGACGCAATACTTGCGGTATCTGAACGGCGAAAAGCTGACCCACAAGGAGGCTGTTCACGCCAAATGCGCTGAGTGCTGCGGTGGGTATGCTGATGGTCGGCAGGATTGCGGAATACCGGCATGTCCGCTGTACCAGTTCATGCCATATAAAGGAAAAATTGATCACATCTCGGAAGACGAAGGAGGTGTGGGCCATGAGTAATACCGCTAAGGTTGACACAATCGATTTGATCAAGGCCAGTGACATCATCCCCGAATCTATTAATTGGTTATGGAAAGGCTGGCTTGCTGCGGGGAAAATGCACATTATCGGCGGTGCTCCCGGAGAGGGAAAGACTACCATTTGCCTTTCATTGGCGGCAATTCTATCCTCTGGTGGAATATGGCCTGATGGAAGCAAGGCCAAAGCGGGCAACGTTGTTATCTGGAGTGGAGAAGATGACCCGAAAGATACTTTGGTGCCTCGGCTTATGGCTTCTAGCGCTGATTGCAATCGTGTCCATTTCATCAATGGCATCCTGAACGGAAATGAAAGGAGGATGTTTGACCCTGCAAAAGATATTGAGCCATTACGCCGTAAACTGGCTGAGATCGGCAATGTACGCTTGTTGATTATCGACCCTATCGTCTCGGCAGTTTCAGGGATTCTCATAAAAACGCCGAAGTTAGAAAAGGGCTGCAACCTCTTGTTGATCTGACGGAGTCATTGCGTTGCGCTTTATTAGGAGTGACGCACTTTAGTAAGAATACAGGCGGAAGTGACCCTGTTGAGCGCATCACTGGAAGTATAGCTTTTGCTGCCCAAGCAAGAATTGTCTTGGTCGTTGGGAAAAGGAAAAGCGAGGATGATAGCAGCGAACATGTTCTTTGCAGAGCGAAGTCAAATATTGGTCTTGATTCTGGCGGTTTTGCCTATGAGATACAGCAAAGCACGCTGGAACAATATCCAGATATTTTTGCCTCTACCGTCCAATGGGGAGATGCGATTGAGGGAACGGCAAGGGAAATACTGACCGAAACCAAGGAAAGCATTGAAGAAAAAAGCAGCGTCTTACAGGATGCAAAGGACTACCTTATTGAAATTTTGTCGGAGGGAGAACTTCCGTGGGAAGAAATTTCCCAAGGGGCAAGGCCGTTGTTAATTTCAGATCGCACATTGAAACGGGCGAAAAGCGCACTTGGCATCCTTCACAGAAAAATAGGAAAACGCTCACATTGGTTTTTGCCTGAACAAGTGGGCCAAACCGATTCAACTAAGCCAGCAGATAGCTTGGAGCAGTTGGCACACTTGACGGAATGCCCTGCTAATGCTGCTTCTGGGGTGACTGAGCCAAATGTGCCAAGCAAGCCTCTAGGAAATTTGGAACAGTTGAAAGCGCGAAGGGCTTCCAATATTGCCAAAAAACTCAATAAAATAGGCGCAGAAGGGATGGAAAAATTGAAAGTACGCCCCTAAAAAACGTGGGCAGATTCGCTGTGTGCATCCAATCGATGTCCGTGAGACGTGGGATTGTCGTAAGACATAAGGCGGTGACCGAGAATGGGCCAGTAAAAAGCTCGTCGGAGGTCACCGCCGATTGGTTCACCACAGTAGTATTTCCAATGCGCTGGGAGGTCGAAATCAGGCACCGTACTGGTCAATGAATATCTCAGGTATTGGCTTCTGTATGTGTGCTTAGGCTTTAAGGGTGTTTAAGATTTTCGCGGCGATTTCGACCAGTTAGGGTTTAGGTTGCTATAAGGGTGGAAAAGAATGCTTTTCTGTGAAGTAGGCGGGGGGATGTTTTTGTGTTCTTCGACTTTTTGAAGACACTGAGCCAGTCGGTACATTACGATTTTTTACTGTGCGTTCAAAAAAAGCTCTGGCAGAAAGCGCCATTTTCATACGCCAAATGCCAGAGTAAAACAGCTACATCGCTCCAGCCATACTATCGCACAGAAGTAATCGTTCCGTATTCCGGTTTGATCAGCATAGCTCCTTTCCCGATAGCCTGAGTGTATTTATTTTGCAGACTAGGCAGGTTTCCATTAAACCAGATTTGTCCATCTGGGGTATTTTCAATCCAGCTGCATGAGTTGAGATTTTTTACAAATGTCTCATCTGAAGTGTCCGTAACCGGAGTGAAATCCTTACTTCCAAAAGCAGCCGTATAATACGTTTTGCCCGCTTCCATATCTGCTACCAATATGCAGCTTACCAGACCTCCATGCAACGACACCGAACTCCAAAAATATGTATGTTTGCCCGGGGTTGTTCGGTGAATATACCTTGTACCATTTGGCATGATGGCAACAAATTTCAAGTTTCCACTTTCATCAACCTCGACGATGCCGGGGTTTAACGCAGATCCCATGAACCCCCATGGCCTGAAAAAAACAATCGCAGCTTCATTGGGATTGATCGAATCATACATCGCACTCATTCCGGCAGGGTCAACTGGTTTCATGTGCTTGGTTCCGCCACACCCAGTCGTTCCCGAAGCAACAA
>JAJBSY010000111.1 GCA_020861205.1 Deltaproteobacteria bacterium
ACTGAACCCGGACTGCGCCGTCTACGGTGTGGAGCCGGAAGCCGGCAACGAGGGGCAGCAGAGCTTCCGGAACGGTAAAATCGTTACGATCGCCACGCCCAAAACCATCGCCGACGGCGCGCAAACCCAGTTCCTGGGCGAGTATACGTTCCCGGTCATTCAGGAGCACGTCGAGGACATCCTCACCGCTTCGGACGAGGAACTCAAGGAAGCCATGCGCTTTTTCGCCGGCCGCATGAAAATGGTGGTCGAACCCACGGGCTGCCTCGGCGCGGCGGCCGCGTTCCGGAAAAAGGTTCCCATTGCCGGGCGGCGCGTCGGCGTCATTCTTTCCGGCGGCAACGTGGACATCGCCGCCTATGCGGATTTTTTGCGAGCGTAACGCTTCACCCAAACCAAGCGGACGGGCTCGTCGGCCCGCCCGCTTGGTTTTTCCCGGCCGCGTCCGTCACTTCCCGTGCTCGACCAGGGTCCGCAGAATATCCTCTTTGCCGATAATGCCCACCAGGCGGCCGTCTTCCACTATCGGCAGCGAATAGTATTTCGTCCCCACCATGAGGCTCGCCAGGTCCTCGAGCGGGGTTTCCGGGGCTGCCGTCACGGGATCGGCTGTCATGGCGTCCTCCACAACCAGGGCGCTCATCTTTTTGAAGGCTTCCTCGGCCTTGCCCCAGCCGGGCAGCGGGATAAACCCGTCCAGGAGCGTAAACACCGACGGCACGCGCAGCCGTTGCTGCTGGACCACCAGATCGCTCTGGCAGATGACGCCCACAAGCCGGCCCTCGTCGTCGACGACCGGCAACCCGTTGAATTTCTTCTCCAAAAGGACCTTGACGGCATCGGCAATGGACGCCTTGGGGCTGATCGTTATCGGATCGGTAGTCATTATGTCGCGCGCTCTTCGCATACCGCCTCCTTGCGTTGGGTAGCCTGTATCCGGGAACCGCGGGGCGGTAACCCTCTCGCCTTATTGGAACAATAGCCTGTCGAGAGGCCCCAGTCAAACGGACCGCGTTAGTTTTTACACGGCAACGCGCGGCACTCTCCGCGCGCCGGGGCCAGGCCGGCCGCGTTAAGGCATCCGCGTGCTCACCCGTACCACCCGACCACGACGGGGGTGCTATATAAAAAACGGGCGGCCGGGGAGGCACGTTTTCGCACCTTCCCCGACCGCCGCAGGATCCATGCCGCTCACGGAGCGGTCCGTCAATGTCTTTTCATACGACGCAACGGCCCTCGCTCATAAGGGAAATACACCGAATGCCACGGCCGCGAACGTCATTACTATGGACGACGTCCACAAAAACGGGATGGCGAATTTCTGGTGTTCCCCAAGGTCGAGACCCAGGAGGCCGACGAGCAGGAAGGTCGCGGGCGTAAGCGGGCTGACCGGAAAGCCGGTTGTGCACGCGCCCATGAGAGCGGCCTGAGCGACCTGGATGGGATCGCCGCCAAGGGTTTGGTACACTTCCGCGATGATCGGCATCACCCCGAAGTAGAACGAATCGGGGTCAAAGAACAGGGTGAGCGGCATCCCGACGATACCCAGGATGAAGGGAATGTGCTGTCCCATATCGGCGCTCATTCCGGAGACAACGGCGCCCGCCATGGCCTTGATCATCCCGGAATTTTTCATGATCCCGACGAAAACACCCGCGGCCATAAGGATGCTTGCCATCATCAGCGCGGTTTTCGAGTGGGCGTCGATTCGCGCTTTCTGCATTTTGACGTCCCTGTAGTTGAGTACGAGGGCGAAGGCCAGGCCCAGCATGAAGGACAGGACCGCGCTGAGCCAGTTCATGACCATGCAGACGATGACCGCGATGGTGATGAGAATGTTTACCCAGAACATCTTCGGACGGCGCAGGGCTTTCTGGTCTTCGGGAACCTGGTGGACGTGCACAGGGGCGTCGGCTGCCGCCTGGGCGCTGAGGCCAAGCCGTTTTTCCTCTCTTTTGCCGAAAATATACGCCACGAGGAGGACGAAACCCAACCCCACGCACTGCACGGGGATGAGCGGGTTGAAGATGGTTGTCGCCGGCACGTTGAGAACGGCGGAGGCCCGGATCATGGGACCCACCCACGGAAGCACGTTGACCCCCGCGGCCAGGGCGAGGAGGCAGGCCAGGATCCTGCGCTGGATGCCGAGGCGGTCGTAAAGGGGCAGCAGGGCGGGAATGGCCAGCATGAACGTGACGGCGCCGGAACCGTCAAGATGGATCAACAGGGTGAGGATGACCGTTCCGATAGTAATGCGGGTCGGGCTGTTGCCCATCTTTTTGACGATCCAGTCGATTATGGGATCGAGCATCCCGGCATCGGACATGACGCCGAAAAACAGAATGGCAAAAACGAACATGCCCGCCGCGGGGACAATCGCCCGCAGGCCTTCCAGCACGAACTTGCTTGTTTCCACGGGGGTGAAACCGCCCGCCATGGCGCCCAAAAAGGGAATCAATATCAGGGCTATGAGCGGAGACATCCGTTTTGTCATGATGACGGCGAGGAGCACGAGGATGATACACAGGCCAAGCGGCGCCAGCGACCCCTCTCCAAACAGTGTAAGCATAGACCCTCCAGTATTGGCGTAAGGTTTCCCGGCCGGCACGCGCCCAGCCATAAAACGTTTCCTACCCGAACCGGAACAAACCCGCCTGTGCGGCATTGTTCCTCACATCCACGCGCATCTTCCGGACGCCCGTATCCGGCGATTCGGCCCGCGAGACCGCACCGTCCTCCCGGCCGTCCGCCAACGGCTCCCATTCCGAGGAGGAGGCTTATAGGAAAACGATTGTTGGATCCAATTAGCACACGTGATTAATTTCCGTCAACACGGAAAAATGAAGCGAACCCGGTTTCGTAATTCTTGAAAAGCTAACAACACTACATTTAACGACAAATGATTACCGGCAGCTGTTTGGAGGGAAAAATCTGGTATGCGATACTTGACGTTTATATTT
>JAJBSY010000131.1 GCA_020861205.1 Deltaproteobacteria bacterium
AAGCGCATGACACCACGGACGCCTGGAAAGCCCAGCTTCTGTTCGAATTCTCCTTCTGATTTCCCCGGAAGCCGCGAACCTGCGAAACCCCGCCGACCGGGCGGGGTTTCCGTTTTTTTTTGGATAACCGCCGCGCGGCGGCCCGTAGGAAGCTGCGCCCCTTCCGGCGTTTTCAGAATGCCCCCGCTTGCGGGGCCGTTGCTCGAAAGCTTCGCACAGCCTCGGAACCCGCGCGGACGCCAGTCCGCAAGGTAAGCCGGTTCGCCGGGAAAGCCATGACGGGAAGGCGAAAGAAAAACGCGACATCGCGCGTCTTTCCGGACGGGAGGTATTCTCTATGAGAGGGTGCATGGAGGGTAAAAACGTCAAATGCGGAATGCACAACCGGCAAGGATCGATTGATCCCCTTCGGGCATCCAAAATCCGCCAGCGGCCGCCTCCCGTCCAACATTATGTACAACCCGTTATTTTTATGGTAGGCCTTGCGTATCTATAAAAACACATCAATTGTTAGTTTCGATCATTGCAAAAGTAATAACGCCATACGACCGCGCGATACAATCCGGCAGAGCCGGAAAGTACGCCATCTAAACAGAAAACAGGTATGTGACACTGTATCACGACCGGGCGGCACAGGAACCGATACCGCCTGGGAACATTTTATCGGAGAGGATCCAAGAGGATACGGGGCATTCGGATCGAGATACAGTGCCTCAAAAATAGTATTGCTATGCATTTGTCTGCCACCGGCCCAACCCGCCTTCCGTTAAGGCGATATCCTTTTTTCGGTGACGACCCGCGCCTTCCCGGAAAACAACTTTTCCATGGGGTGTCGCATTGGTCCCGCATGGAGTCGCGTCATGCTTGAACGCCTGAAAGCGCTCATGCAAGCTGAGCTGCAACAACGCAAGTATGCTGACGTTTCCGAAAGGGACGCCCAGCAGGTAATTGTCGCGCGGCAGCCCGTCTTTGACGCGAAAGGGAGGATATGGGGCTACGAGCTGCTGTACCGCCGCCCGCAGAACCTGGTAAGCGCGGATATTTCCAGCGGCACGGTGGCAACCGCCAACGTGATCATCAACGGCTTCGAAGCCGTGCGGCCCAGCTTGAAAGCGTCCCAAAAGGTCCTGATAAACTTTACCAGCGACCTGATTGCAACCAAGGGCATCACTCTTCTGCCGCCGGAAATCTTTGTTGTGGAAATCCTGGAGGACGTGCAACCGACTCCGGAGGTGCTGCAAGCCCTTGCCGCGACGAAAAAGGCCGGGTACACCCTCGCCGTGGACGACTACACGGGGCAGGAAAACCTCAAGCCCTTCCTGCCGATGGCGGACATCATAAAAATGGATATCCTCGGACTCGCTCCCCGGGACATCGCCCAACAAATGCTGCGCATCCGGGCCGCACGATACCGGGCGGCGCTGCTCGCCGAAAAAGTGGAAAACGAGCAGATCGCCACCGTGTGCCGCGAGCTGGGGTTCAGCCTCTTCCAGGGCTATTATTTCAGCAAGCCGGAAATAATGCGCGGCAAGAAGATATCAACATCCCAGGCGGTTCGGATGCATATCCTCGCCCTGTGCGTCGGCGACGATGTGGACATGAACGCCGTCAGCGACGCCGTGCTGCACGATCCGGTCATAACCGCGCGTTTCCTGCGGTTCATAAACTCGGCCCATTTCGGCCTGCGCAAAACCATCCGGACCGTCCATCACGCCCTCACCCTGGTGGGTCCCATTACCTTTATGCAATGGCTCTGCGTCAACGTCCTCGCGACGCTTGAAAATTCGCTTGTTTCCCATGAAATGGCCTTTCTGGCCTCCCAACGGGCAAAATTTCTTGAAAGCCTCGGCAAACGCCTTGCCGCCCGGCAAGCCCTTTTGCCGGACGTTTCATCTTCCTCGCTTTTTCTCACCGGGCTCTTCTCGCTTCTTGAAAGCGTCATGCGGATGCCGCTGCAGGAAATTCTTGACGGCGTGCCGCTTGATGACGACGTGCTCATCGCCCTCACCGGCGGAGAGAGCCCCTATACCCCCTGGGTCAAACTCATGAACCTTTACGAGCGCGGCGAGTGGGAAGAGAGCATCGCGTTGGGCAAACAGCTGCGATTGACGGAAGGCGATCTTTCCGCCGCGTACGCCAAGGCCTTGGAGTGGAGCGCGATTTTTTTCCAAGGGCCGTAGATGGTTCGCGGGTTGAACCCGAGCTTTTTCGGCGCCCGGCAAACCGCGCCCGCCGGCCTCCCGAACGTCAAAAGCGATCCGGCACACCCCGGATCGCTCCACTTTTTATATGGTCCTCTCGATAAGAGAAACAGCCCCCGTCACCCGGCCTCTCTCCCAACCGCGCGTTTCCCCGCCGCGAAGGCGGCCTCCTGCACCAGCTCCATGGCCGGGCCGTGATCGTATCCGCCGACGTGCGCCATGCCGTGGGCCAGCAGGCGCACCGTGTGTTCCGCGACCCCCTGGCCGTACAGCAGGCACTCCCGCTCCAGCGTATCAAGGGAAAGAACCAGGGAGGCTGCCGCCGGACCGCCGCCGGACCGGGGGGGGAAGGAGAGGATATTGGTGGGGCCGCGACAGCCGAGAAATTCCCGGTTGATCCGGCTGATGGAGGCGTCGTCCGTCAGGGTCAGCTCCAGGGGAACGGCATCCAGGCCGCACGGCTGCCGCATGGCGTCAAGCGCGGCCGCCAGTTCCTTCCGGGAAAAGGGACATTGCCAGGAAAACCCGGCCTGGCGCACAACGCGAGTATCCGGGGTCATTGCGGCGGGAGGGAGTATTCCCCCTCATCCTCGACGGGAGGGTCGGTTTCCAGCGGGCAGACCAGCTTTTCCGCGCACTTGCGCGGACGATCCTCCGCGGGTTTGTCGCCCGGCTTCTCCCACCGTTTTGCACCCGCCGTCTCGACCGGCTTATCCGGATACTTTATGCGATGATGCAAGAGCCCCACCAGCA
>JAJBSY010000258.1 GCA_020861205.1 Deltaproteobacteria bacterium
GGACATTCACGTCCGTCACCACCGCCAGCCCGGTGTCCTCCCGGATACGAGCGAGCCATTCAAGGCCTTTTCCCATGCCCGGCCCGCGAAAACCGGAAGCGGACGTCCGGTTCGCCTTGTCGTAAGAGCATTTGAACACCACGGTCAAACCGGCGGCTGTCGCCGCTTCCTTCACGCCGAACGCCGTTTCCCGGGCAAGCTCGAAACTCTCCAGCACGCACGGTCCGGCAAGGACGAAGGGTTTCACGCATAAAGCCGCGTACAGGGCGTCGGGAGTACTCTCCCCGGTATCAAGGTTCGAAAGCATTACTTTGCCTTTTCCGCGCGATATTTTTTAGCCGCGCCGATAAAACCCGCGAACAGGGGATGGGGGCGCATGGGCGTCGATTTGAATTCCGGGTGGAACTGGCAGCCCAGAAACCAGGGGTGGCCGGGCAATTCAATGATTTCCGCGAGCTCGCCGTCCGGCGACATGCCGCTGAACACGAGGCCTTTCTCTTCCAGAGCGGCCTTGTAGGCTTTATTGAACTCGAAGCGGTGGCGGTGGCGTTCTTCTATCAGTTCCTTGGCGCCGTACATCTCCTGGGCGAGCGTACCCGGCGTGAGCTGGCAGGGATAGGAACCCAGCCGCATGGTTCCCCCCTTGTTGCTGACGGAATCGCGCTGTTCCACGCACTGTTTGCGGGGGTCGAACCATTCGGTCATCAGGTAGATGACCTTGTTCTCCGCAAAGGGATTGAACTCCTCGGAGTTCGCATCGGGAATGTTGGCCACGTTCCGCGCGAATTCGATGACCGCGCACTGCAGCCCGAGGCAGATGCCGAAAAACGGGATCTTGTTCTTTCGCGCGTACTGAATGGCCTCGATTTTGCCTTCTATGCCGCGATGCCCGAACCCTCCGGGAACAAGAACGGCATCCAGCCCGGCGAGGTTTTCCTTCAAGTTTTTGGCGGTCAATTCCTCGGAGTTGATGTAGCTGAGAGTGACTTTGACGTCATTGGCCACCCCGCCGTGGATCAAAGCCTCGTGCAGGCTCTTGTAGGCTTCTTTCAACTCCACGTATTTGCCCACGATGCCCACCGTCACGTCGCCCTTGGGGTTGGCCATGGTCTGGACGAGTTTGAGCCAGGGATCAAGTTTTGCGTTCTTGGCGGGAAGGCGGAGCATGATGGCGATTTTCTGGTCCAGGCCTTCCTCGTAAAACTTGAGAGGCACTTCGTATACATTGGCAACGTCGGCCGAGGTAAAGACCGCGTCGGCTTCCACGTCGCAAAACAGCGCGATCTTGCGTTTCAAATCCGTGGTCAGCGGCTCTTCGCAACGGCAGATGATGATGTCCGGCTGAATGCCGAGACTGCGCAATTCCTTGACGCTGTGCTGGGTAGGCTTGGTCTTGTATTCGCCCGCGGCGCGCAGGTACGGCACGAGGGTCAGATGCACGTAGAGGCAGAGGTCTTTGCCGAGATCCCCGCGCATCTGGCGGATGGCCTCGAGGAAGGGCTGGCTTTCGATGTCCCCCACCGTGCCGCCGATCTCGATGATGGCCACATCCACGTTCTGTTCGGAAAGGCTGCGGATGGCGTGTTTGATTTCGTCCGTCACGTGCGGGATGACCTGCACCGTGCTGCCGAGGTAGTCGCCGCGGCGCTCCTTGGTGATGACCCGGTAGTATATGCTGCCGGAGGTATGGCTGTTTCTCTGGCTCAGGGGTTCGCCGAGATAGCGCTCGTAATGGCCGAGATCGAGGTCGGTTTCCGCTCCGTCGTCCGTAACGTACACTTCACCGTGCTGCAGAGGATTCATGGTGCCGGGGTCGACGTTGATGTAGGGGTCCAGCTTCTGGATGGTGACGGAAAGCCCGCGCGCCTTGAGCAAAGCGCCTATGGACGCCGCGGCCATGCCCTTTCCCAGCGAGGACAGAACCCCGCCGGTTATGAAAATATACTTGGTTTCCTTGGTGCCGGGCTTTTTGTCTTCGCTCATAAGTTCCCCTGCTGTATATATGTGGATAACGTTGTTGACCTAATCCGGCGTACATACCCTATTTTTCAGCGGCGGTCAGCAGTTGTCTGCCGAACCGCATGAAAGTAAAGTGATTCCCCCGATATTCACAAGCAACGTATTGCAATTACTAACCGTTGCGCCTCAAGGAGTTTTCATGGCTGCGGTCAATACCTTGGTTATTACCGGCTACGGCACCAACTGTGAAGTGGAGTGCGCCCATGCGGCCGAAGTGTCCGGTTCCGACAAAACCGACATTATCCATTTTTCCGACCTGACCAACGGTAAAGCCCGCCTCGATTCCTACCGCCTTCTCGTTTTCCCCGGCGGTTTCCTTGATGGTGACGATTTGGGGGCGGCCCAGGCCGCGAGCATCCGCTGGAAACATTCGACGGACGAAAAGAACGCCCCGCTTGTGGACCAACTGCTCGCGTTCCTCACCAAGGGCGGGCTCGTCCTGGGCATTTGTAACGGTTTCCAGCTCCTTGCCAAACTCGGATTGCTCCCGGCCCTGGATTCACACTACCTGACCCGCCAGGTTTCCCTCATGCACAACGAATCCGCCCGGTTCGAGGACCGGTGGTGCACGCTTGCCGTCAACCCGGACAGTCCCTGCGTCTTCACCAAGGGGCTGACGCGTCTGTATCTTCCCGTCCGCCACGGCGAAGGCCGTCTGGTCGTGGATAACGACGCCATTATGGACCGGATCATGAAGGAAAATCTGGCTCCGGTTTATTACGCGGACCCGGAGACCGGCCTGCCCACGCAAAAATATCCGGAAAATCCCAACGGCTCGCCCAACGCCATTGCCGGCCTGACGGATCCGACCGGCAGAATTTTCGGTCTGATGCCGCATCCGGAAGCGTTCTCTCACGAAACAAACCATCCCGGTTGGACCCGGGGCGAACGCGCGACCTTGGGAACCGTCATTATTGAGAAAGCGCTTCGCTT
>JAJBSY010000388.1 GCA_020861205.1 Deltaproteobacteria bacterium
ATTTCAAGGGGTACATTCCCTCGTTCATGGCCTTTTCCCAACTGCCCGACACTTTCAACGGCGCGATCTGGCTGCGGATCACGCTCGACGCCTCCTTTGAAAAGCCGGTCACCGCCCTTCGCATCGACCTCGGCTCTTCGTTGCCCGGCGTTACCAGGCTTTTCGTCCCCCGGGCGAACGGCGGTTTCACCGTTTTGGAAAACCCGCCGCACCTGGGCATGTTCACGTTGCCGGAAAATGTGCCTTTCCCGGATGTTCTGTACGCGCGGATCGACGGAACGCCCGGCTTGTGGTTCAAGCCGTTCCTGGGTCCGGCGGAGGAAGCCCCCCGCGCGCTCCCGGTGCATTTTCTCCTGGCGGGATTGTTCGGCGCGGCCATGCTCCTGCTGCTGTTCCGGTACGTCCGGAAAGCCGAGGAATGGCGTCTCTGGGCCGCCATAACCGCGGGTTGCGGCATCGTCACGGCCATTTTGCCGCCGGTTCCGATTGCCGGGGCGGCCTATACGCCCCTCATGGCGACCGCACTGCTCATTCCCGGCCTCATCCTGGTTTTATACGCGCACACGACGCGCCACTTGTTCAATTCCCCCACGGCCATTCCGGGATATGACAAAATTCTCGTCGGGCTTTATCTGGCGGGAGGCGTAATCGCCCTTCTGCCGCTCGTCCCCGGTTTTCTGTGGACCAGCCGGTATCTGCCCTTTGCCGGCGCGCTGCTGGTGGCGCTCCTGCCGCTCTGCATGATCGCCCTTGCGCTGTCCCTCCGGGGGTGTTCCGCATACTTCTGCGCCTGCCTCCTCCCCGTGTTCGGGGTTGCCGCGTCCGCGTGGGAACTGACCGCCACGGGCGCGCCCATGTTGGCCGGAACCGGCGGCCTCTGGGGATTCGGCCTGGCCGTGCTGGTTCTGGCGTTCATTCCCCCGGCCAGGGCAACGGCGGAGGAGACGGCGGAAGACGACGTCTTCGACAGTCTGTGCCGTTCCAGTCCCTTGACCCTGCGCGATGCAGGGCCGTTTGAACCGGAACCGCCCCGGGAACCCGGTGAACCCGCCCGCCCGGTGGAACCGGTATTTACCGAAACCGCGCCCGATTCTCCGGAAGGACCCACGGACGAAACCGCGCAACGGGAAGAAATCCCGGACGAAGGCCCGCTGGCGGATGAATACCCGTCGCTGTCGCTCTTCGACGGCGAGACCCGGATTACGGAGCCTTCCCCCGCAACGGAAATCCAGGCGGCCGACAACGCGGCCTCCGCCGCCCTGCCCATTCCGGAATCCGCCCTGTCCCCGCGTCCCGCGCTCGCGTCCAGTATTGAAGAAGGCATCCCGCTTGAGACGGCGTCGCCCGCCGGCGCCGAACCGGCATCACGCCCGCAAACGCTCCCCGAAAGGAATTTCTCCGCCGCGCCGGATGCGCCTCCCGCCCCCATTGTTCCGGCCACGCCGGAAGCTTCGTCTCCACCGGTGTTGACGCTTACCGACACGGAGCCCGAGGAAACGGCGGGGGCTTCCGCTCTTTCGTGGAGCGTGGAAAAACACGTCCCGCGTGAAGACAATGAACCGTCCGAACAGGAAGAACCGGATCCGGCACCCGCCATGGAACGGCGCAAAAGCCGCCGGATTCTTTTCAACCTCCCCCTCCTCATCAAAAACGCCTATGATACCCTCGCGCCGTTGGCCGAGGGGAAAAATTGCAGCATGACATGGTATATCGCGCCGCAGACCGGTCGGCTCTTTGAAGGGGATGCCGAACTGCTCGAGTCCGCGTTGCGGCGCATCCTGCGGGACATGGTGGAGTCCGTGGAGCAGGGCAACGTGCGCCTTACCGTCCGCCGCCTGCCCGACAGCGCGGAAGCGGGACACCTCGTGTTCACCATCGCCGGGTGGGACGCCAAACAAGTCACGGCGCACGAGCGCAACATTGCCGGCCATGCGGAGGCGTGGGCCCTGGCCGAGAAAACCGGCGGCATCTTCAGCGTGGAACATTCCCCGAGCGGGACGACGGTTATTTTTTCCGCCATGTTCACGGCCATGGATACCCCCAGGCCGGCCGAAGCGGAAGCTTCCGGCGCGGTTCCCTGCCCCGCGAACGAAGCTGGCCGAATCGCCGTTCCCGGCCGGGAGAATTCCGTCGTGGCGTCCGTCTTTACGGACCACCCGGATATCGCTCCGCCGGTCGAATCCGAAGAAAACCTGACGGTTCGGTCCGTCATCGCGGACATCCCGGTCGGCGTCGATGCGGACGGGCTTGCCGAGGAACGGGAAACAGAACGTTCGCCCTACAGGCTCATCATCGCTGATATCGCCGTTTCAAGCCGCGCAAGAGCGGCGGGGCAGTTCGCTGATTCGCCTTACTCCGTTCTCGAATGCGCATCCCCCGCGGATGCGTTCGCGCTCTATCGCCGCCACCCCTCGGCGTTGGTCATCATGAACGCGGATATGCCGGAGGTGGATATCCTGGAGGCCATCAACGACATCCACGCCGATGACGCGGAACACGGCCGTACCCCGGCCTTCAGCGTGGCGCTGGCAGGATACCCCGCCCAGGCGAACCGTCTGGCGCAGGCCGGGGTCACGCGGACCGTGCTGAAAAAACAGATGGAGGAAGAACTGCTTCCCACCGTGGAGGAACTCCTGCCGCCGCCCGGGCCGAGGCAGCCCCAAGCGGCTCCGGCAAAAGCTTCCGCGCCGGAAATCCGCCTCGGCAACGCTCTCGACGACGTGCCGCCGGTGCCGGCAACCTTCGCTCCGGGGGAACCCGTTACCGGGCTAAGCGCCCCGTCGGAACTGCCCCCTTCGATACTTTCTCCCGTTGCCGGCGACGCTTCCGCCATGCCGGAGAACGGTCCCGCCGCCCACGCGACGGAGCCGGAAAAAACACCTCCCGCGCGGCTGGAGGTCCCGGCCGGTCCGGTGGTGCCCGGGGCGGGATATTCCGGGCCCGGCCTCGGG
>JAJBSY010000353.1 GCA_020861205.1 Deltaproteobacteria bacterium
CCCGCATGATCGAGGCGGCGGACGAGGGGTATGCGGTTTCCGCGATCATGGCGGGAAGTTACGCGTCGTTCCTTCCCTGGCAGGACACGGTACCCGGTGACCGGGGGCAGAAATACCTGGAGTTCAAGGCGGAAAACCTGGAACGCTTCCGCGAGGCCCTGGCCCGGGCGTGTCCGGAAATCGCTTCGGTCCGTTTTCTGGATGGCGCCACGCCCCTGACCATCCGGGATTTCATGCACTCACCCGTCGGCAGCATCTACGGCCGCAAACATACGCTGGCGCAGCACAACCCGCAGCCGGCCACGCGCATACCGGGGCTCTGGCTCGCCGGCCAGTCGATCGTCGCGCCGGGCGTGCTGGGCGCCGTGATTTCCGCATTCCTGGCCTGCGGCTATATTGTGGGGCCGGAAAATTTATACGCGGAACTGAACACGTGACGTTCCGGCAAAAGGACGAAAGCGGCCCGCGGCTTTTCGCGGGTTTTTTCGTTTCCCCGGTTATTTTTTGTGGTCGCCCTTGGGGTGGGCCGCGTCATAGACTTGAGTCAGGCGGGCCAGGTCCAGATGCGTATAGCGTTGGGTGGTCGTCAGGCGGGAATGGCCGAGGAGTTCCTGCAAGCTGCGCAGGTCCGCGCCGTTTTCCAGAAGATGCGGGGCGAAGGAATGGCGCAGGGCGTGGGGAGATACGGATACCGGAAGGCCGGCCTTCCGGCAGAGTGTTTCGATGGCCCGGGAGGCCACCCGCCGGTTGAGACGGCCGCCGTTCGCGCCGACGAAAAGGGCTTTCTCCCCGGGAGCCGCGAGCGCGGCGCGTTCCGGAAGCCACGCGGACAGCGCGGCCACGCAGGTGTCGGACAAGGGCGCGACGCGTTCCTTGCCCCCCTTGCCCAGGACGCGGACGCAGGCGTCGGATGTTCCGCCCGGCAAGACGAGTTGGCGTACATCCAGGGAAAGGGCCTCGCTGATACGCAGCCCGGAACCATAGAGCAGTTCGGCCAGCGCCAGGTCGCGCGTCGCGATCGCCTGGCGTTTGGGAGAACGGGGCGCGGGTTCGGCGGCGGCGTCAAGCAGGGCGAAGGCTTGATCGACGTTCAGAATTTTTGGGTGGCGTTTTTCCTGTTTGGGGTTGCGCACACCGTCGGTGGGCAAAGCCGCCACGAGCCGCAGGCGCGCGCAAAAACGGAAAAACGTGCGCAAACTTGAAAGTTTGCGACCCATGCTGGTTTTACTGATGCTCCGCCGGTGCATCTCGGCCATGAAGGAGCGGATATGCGCCGTCGTCACCGAGGAGGGAACGTCCAGGTCCATTCCCAGCTCGGCGCAAAAATCGGCGAACTGGCGCAAATCTTCCCCGTACGCCGCGACGGTCGCGGACGAATAGCCTTTTTCCATTTCCAGGTGGGCGAGAAACATGGGTACGATTTCCCCGCCCGTCCGCGGCGGTGCCTGGGCTTGCGGAGCGGCCGGCGGGCGCAGGCGGATTTTGACGCGGTGGCCGGTCATGAGGCACCCCGGGCGAGACACCAGAAATGCCGTTCCGGGTCGCCGGCCGGGTATGCTTGCTGCGCGACAAGACGCCAGGGAGCGGGCGGTTCCTCCGGGAGCGGGGTTGAAGCCAGGAAGAGCACGCGTCCGCCGGGAGCGAGGGCGTCCGCGATGAAGGCGAGCATTTCCCGCCAGGGCATGAACGCGCGGCTGATGATAAGGTCGGCCGGTTCTTCCTTCATGAAAAAGGCTTCGGCCCGGCCCTGGAAAACGCGGGTTCGTTCAAGATCGAGCGAAGCCAGGGCCGTTTTCATGAAGAGGGCGCGCTTTTGGCGGGCTTCCACCAGGGTATAGCTGCCTTCATGCCAAACCATGCGTAAGGGAATGCCCGGCAGGCCGGCTCCCGCCCCGAGGTCGAACGTTCGGGGGGCCGGCGGGTAACCGGTCAACGGCAGGAAGCGGGCCAGGTGGAAACTGTCCGCCACAAGCGTTTCCAGCGTCTTTTCCCATGAAGCGGTCCCCACGAGGTTCATGGCCGCGTTCCATTTCATGAGCAGGCCGAGATAGACGGCAAGGCGTTCCACAATCGGGCTGGGAAAGGAAAATCCCAGCCGGTCAAGACGTCCGGCCAGAACCTCCGGCGCTATGGGTGCAAAGGAGCGCATGGTTCGTCTTAGCCTGTCGGCATCCGCCTGGCAAGAGGCGTTCAGACAAAGTGTTCCAGCGTTTTCCGCGCCAGTAGGTACCATGTATGAGCTACCGGCGCGAGGATGATAAGCGTGACGCCGAGATAGCTGATGCGGAAGGTAATGTCCGCCACCGACCATCTCCCGAGAAGAGTGCTGACGAACAGGCTCGACAGGAAGGCAGCCAGGTAGGCGAGGGGGATCAGGAAAGAGAGCCTGACGAAGTAGGTCGCGTCGGTCGCGGCGCTGCCGACGGGAAAAACGTAATCGACGCCAAGTACACATGCTATCGTGAGAAAAAGGGCAATGATGCCGCCGAGGAAGCCGAGAAGACCAGGGAAAAGCCGATTGCCACGGAAATCCTGTCCCAGCTTTGCCAGAAGCTGAAAGGAATACAGAACGCAACAGACGCCCAGTAAGTGATGCAGTACGGTAAAGGCCACGAATTCCACTCCTGGATGAATAAACGGCAGGGTACTATGCTTTTCAGGTTTCGCCAAGGGGCTCATGGGGGCGGGTAGTGCCTCATTTGCTTGATACTTCGTCAGGCTCGTCCCGTGCCAGGCTCATGTATGTCTTGATATACTTCGCTCCGCGGAACTCGCCTTCCTCGTCCGAAGTCAAACTGGGGTGCTGCCGTGGGGCGAAAACGGCCCGACGGTCTACCGGGCCGGAAGAAGCGGCGGGGGACCCGGAAGCCCGAGGGTTTTTTGGAAAAAACGGACGAAGAACTCATTCCGGATTTTCAGCAGGTCCTCAGAGGACGAACCACGGT
>JAJBSY010000033.1 GCA_020861205.1 Deltaproteobacteria bacterium
ATACATGACCCTCGCCAACTACGCGGCCGCCGAATTCCTGGTTCAGGCCAACCTCAAATGGTGGCAGGGCCTGAAGCCGGAACAGCGGGAAGTCATTGCCAAGGCCTCCGCCGACGCCGAAGCGTACGTCCGCGAAAAAGTGGCCGAAGCCGAAGCCAAGGCTCAGGAAACCGTGGGCAAGGCCGGCGTGGAGATCCACATCCCCTCGGCCGAGGAACTGGCCGCCTTCGTCAAGGCAACCGCCCCCATCCGGGAAACCTACTTGAAAAGCGGCGGCGACCTGGCCGCGAAACTTCTGCCCATCGCCGACGCGGCCGCGAAGTAATCCTTCCGTTTCGGATTCTTACGGGCGTCCCCCTGGTTTCAGGGGGACGCCCTCTTTTTCCGTGATTCGCTCCTCATCGTCCCGGTCCCGGGCCGGTGGACAAGACATCGCGGGCCGGGTAGTACTGGGGAATCGTCACCGTGAATGCGGATCGTGCCGCACTTTCGAAGGAGAAATCATGCATAATTTCACCTACCATTCACCGACCAAGGTTATCTTCGGACAGGGAACCGTTCCCAAAATCGTGCCGGAACTGCAAAAGGCCGGGATCAGCAGGGTGCTGTTGCTTACCGGCGGCAAATCCGTGTTCGCTTCCGGGCTGTATGACACAATCGTCACGTTGTTCCGGGAAGCGGGCATCTCCTTTGAAACCGTCAGCGGGGTTCAGCCAAACCCCCGCCTGTCCAAGGTCCGCGAAGCCGTGGAAGCCGCCGGGAAATCACGGGCCCAGGCCGTCGTGCCCGTTGGCGGCGGCAGCGTATTCGATTCGTCCAAGGCCATCGCCGCGGCCGTCGGTTCCGGGCACGACGTATGGGACATCATCACCCGGAAGCACGCAATTACCGGCGCGTTGCCCATTTTCGGCATCTTGACGCTTTCCGGCACGTCGAGCGAAATCAACGATACGGCGGTGATCAACAACACGGACACCAACGACAAAATGCCGGTCGCCCATCCCCTGCTCTATCCCGCGGTTTCCATCGTGGACCCCTCCCTCCAGTATACCGTGCCTTTGCAACAGGTCCGGTACGGGGGGTTCGACACCATCGTCCACGTTCTGGAATCCTACCTGGCCGGCAACGATACCGCCGGGGTAATCACGGAGCACTCCGAAGCATACGTGCGCGCCGTTATGCGGTGTCTCAACGCCCTCCCGGAAAAACTCAACGACTATGCCACGCGCTCCGAACTGACCTTCTGCGCGACATACGCCTTCAGCGGCTGGTGCGGACTCGGCCGGGCCTCGCGCGGCGACTTTGCAACCCACCGCATCGGCCACGCGCTCAGCGCGCTGTACGACATGCCGCACGCGGTCACCTTGAGCGTCATCATCCCCAACTGGATGGAATATGTGCTGGGAAAAGGCCTGAACCGCGACGTGTTCGCCCGCTTCGCCGTCACGGTGCTGGGCGTCCCCGAAACCGCCGCGGACCCGGCGGCGGCGGGAATCGACGCGCTGCGCGCGTTCATCCATTCCCTGGACATGCCCTCGCGGTTGCGGGACGTGGACATCACGGCAAAAGACATACCGGCCCTTGCCGAAAACGCGGCCCGCACTCTGCCTTTCGGGTCGGTCATCCCCATGGACCTCGCCACCATCACCGCCGTTCTGGAACGGTCCCTGTAGTCCGGTCACCGGCGCCCGACGATAAAAGTCACGGGTTTCCCCGTGGGTTTCATCGTCGGGCCGGGCCGGTCATCAGGCCAGGATCTGCCGGTACAATCGTTTATAATCGAGCACCATGGCCCGGACGGAGAACTTGGCGAGGGAGGCGCGGCCTCCGGCCACGAGGGGGGCGCAAAGCGTCGCGTCCCTGGCGAGGCGTGCCATCCGATCCGCCAGGCCCCTGGCGTCGCCCGGCTGCGCCAGGAGGCAATTGCCTTCGGCCTGGAAATTCTCGGCGTGATCCAGGCGGTTTATAGCGACAATGGGAAGACGGGCGGCCCATCCCTGCAAAACAAGCGGCATATGGCTTTCGCCTTCGCTCGCCGGAAGAACGAGAATATCGCAAAGGGTCAGTTGCGCGGGCGTATCCGCTCCGCCGAGGAAAGCGATTCGCCGCGCGACATTTTTGTCTTGGGCTTCTTCCAGGAGAGCCTGAAAGTACGGCCCTTCGCCGAGGATGCGCACTTCCCACGGGGGCAGGTCCGTTTCTTTATCCAGGAATGCCAGGGCGTCGAACAACAGGGAATGGCCGCCCGAGGGCAGCAGTTCCCCGGTTACCGCGAAAATGACTCGTCCGTCGCTCCTTTCCCGCCGTGCCGGTTGTTCCGAAGGATCGATCCCGGAGGCGATGGTGTGCAGGAGATGCGGCTCAAGGCCGGAGAGCCGCATGGCGATCTTCCCGGCCAGCGAGTCGGTGATGATCTTGGCCGGAGGCATCTTGTACCAGCGGACTACCTTGGCCGACGTCTCCATAATGGGCATCCGGCGCGTATGGACGACCCGCAGTTTTTTATCCAGGCGCCAGGCTCTGGAGACGAGGTGGGAAGCCGCGGGATCGCAGGCGTGCAACAGGCCGGTTACCCGTTTCCGCGCACCGAGCTTGTGGACGAGGCGGACGAGGCTCCAGGCGCTCAAAAGTCCCCCGTCGGCGGTATCCGGTATGGTGTGCACCGGCAAGGAACACGCACGCGCGGCTTCCGCCAACCGGCAGGAAACGCGGCAGACGATATGCACATCCCAGTTTTCCGCATGAAGCGCCCTGGCCAGGACCAGCGTTTGCCCCAGGTTGGCCGAACGGGGTTCCAGGTGCACCAAAAAAAGCTTGGGGCCGCGGGCCGCCGCTTCCTCCTGCCGCCCGCTCCCAGGCGTTTTCCCGTTTGCGATACCGTCCGCGACCGCCGCGAGGCCATCGTCCTTCACATCCGCCATATTCCCCTCATG
>JAJBSY010000096.1 GCA_020861205.1 Deltaproteobacteria bacterium
GAGACGACACCCTGAAGATCCTCGGGGGTATCGGGATGGTGGTCGTACAGGTGAATGACGAGTCCGGGTTTCTCCAGGACGGACGCGACCTGGGGTATGCGCGAGGGCTGGCGCGTATCCACGACGACCAGCCTGGTCACGTTGGAAAAATCCACCTCCTTGGCCTGAAGGAGATTGAAAAGGTAAGCGATGCTGTCCGCGAAGTAGTGGGCGTCTTGGCGTTCCTGAACGGTGGGAGCGATAAGGGCCGCTCCGGGATACAGTTTCCCGGCGGCGACCATGGAAGCGAGCGCGTCGTAATCGGCGTTGCCGTGCGAGGTAATTACGGTGTCGGGACAAGGTTTTTCAGGAGAAATGGCGTGCATTTGAAAACTATAGCCCGCCGCGCATCCGGAAGCAAGCCGAAGGCGGCCCGATATACCGTATAAACTCCGGATGATTTTTCTTTTGTCACGGCATCGGGAAATGAAACCTTTGCGCAAACAGGAAACAAGGCGTATAGCCGTGTGGTAACCAACTAAGGGGGGTCCGCATTACGCGGGCTGAGAGTGGGAATACCTCCCAGACCCTTTGAACCTGACGCAGCTCATACTGCCGTAGGGATAGTTGCCCCTGATACCGGAATCATGCAACCCGCTTCCCGGGATGATTCCACCCCGCTTCCAAGCGGGCAGTCGGCTCTCCTGCCTGTGTGCGCGCGCCCCATGAGGATGCAGCATGTCTCTTTTTTCCAAAAATCCGGCGTTGTCTCGCGTTTTCGCTCAACACGGGGAATCGCTCGCCCGTGAAGAAGGGCTATGTCTTGAAGAGATCAGGACGGCCATTGAAGCGGGCACCATGGTTCTGCTCGGCAACCCCTCGCACCCGGACCTCGCTCCCATTCTCGTCGGCCAGCCGGCCAAGGTCAAGGTAAACGCCAATATCGGCACCTCTCCCATGCGGAGCACCCATGAAGCGGAGTTGGACAAGCTTTCCGTCGCGCTGGCGGCGGGGACAGATACCATTATGGATCTTTCCATTGCCGGAGATCTCGCGGCCATCCGCAAGGCCATGCTTGCCGCGTGTCCCCGTCCCATCGGGACGGTTCCGCTGTATGCCGTCGCCCAACGGTATATCGACGCGGGGAAGGATCCGGCCGGAATCTCCCCGGAAGAAATTTTCGACGAAATCACCATGCAGGCCGAGCAGGGCGTTGATTTTATGACTGTGCACTGCGGCATCACGGAACGGGCCGCCGCCTGGGCCGCCGAAGACGGCGGGCGCACCATGGGCATCGTCTCGCGCGGCGGTTCCATTCTCGCCCGTTGGATGCGGACCCACAAAAAAGAAAATCCGTTCCTGACGGGGTATGACCGGATTCTGTCGATTTCACGCGCCCATAATGTGACGCTTTCACTCGGAGACGGATTGCGGCCTGGGGCCGGTTCCGACGCCGGGGATCCGGCGCAATGGGAAGAGGTCATCATGCTGGGACGCCTCGCGCGGCAGGGGCGCGAATTCGGGGTTCAGTGCATGATCGAGGGCCCGGGACATGTTCGCCTGCACGAGGTGGAAGCCCAGATTCGCGGGATAAAATCCGCCAGCAAGGGCGCTCCGCTGTACGTGCTCGGTCCTCTGGTCATCGATTCGTGCCCCGGTTACGATCATATAGCGGGGGCGATCGGCGGGGCAAACGCTGTTCGAGCCGGGGTGGATTTTCTGTGCTACCTTACCCCGGCGGAACATTTGACGCTGCCTGACAAGGAAGACGTGCGAGCGGGCGTCATGGCCTCCCGCATCGCGGCGCAGGCCGGCGAGGTCGCGCTCGGCCGTCCGCGGGCGATCGCGAGGGAAGACGCCATGTCCCTCGCCCGCAAAAATCTCGACTGGAAGGGAATGCAGGAAGCCGCGATCGATCCGGCCATCGTCTGCGCCAAACGCGGCGAACATGCCAGCGAGGAAGTCTGCGCCATGTGCGGGGAGTTCTGCGCGGTAAAAATGCTGCGGAAGGACGAGACCGCGAAGAGCGCCTAGCCGTATGTTGACGTTCCGGTCCGGAAAGCGGTATTTTACGTGACAATCCACAGGTCGCGCCCTTGCCGGGGCGCGGCCGGAGAAACCATGCGGAAGCAAATCCCGGAATGCAGCATCATCATTCCGGTATTCAATAAATGGGAACTGACGCGGAATTGCCTTGCAAGTTTGCGCGAGCATTCTTCCGGCCATGACCTGGAAATTATCGTTGTCGATAACGGCTCTTCGGACGCCACGGCGCCGGAACTTGCATCGTACGGCACGGGTCTTTTCGGAGCCCGCTTTGGCGCGATCGTGTTCTCTGAAAACAGGAATTTCGGCCCTGCCTGTAATGCCGGGGCGCGGGCCGCGACCTCACCCGTTTTATTTTTTCTTAACAACGACACGCTGGCAACGCCGGGCTGGTTGCCTCCGCTTCTTACGGGCCTTGACGGTTTGGGCTGCGGCGCCCTCGGCCCGGTGCTTCTCTACGAAGACGGAACCGTGCAGCATATGGGCGTAACGTATGGTACCCGAGGCCCTTCACACTTGTATCAGCATTTCCCCCCGGATCATCCGGTTGTTTCCCGCAAGCGGGAACTTCAGGGCATAACCGGAGCGGCACTCATGATCCGGGCGGACATTTTCCGGGAATGCGGCGAATTTTACGAGGGTTACCGCAACGGGTTTGAAGACCTCGAGCTGTGTGTGCAGATCCGGCGAAAAGGCGGCCGGTTGCGTTGTTTGGCGTCGTCCCGGATGTTTCACCTGGAGAGCCAGACTCCCGGCAGAAAAGACGGGGACGCCGCCAACGGGGATATATTTGCCAAACGGTGCGGAGACGCCGTGTATACGGATATCCACCACCATGCATTGCGGGACGGATTTTCTTTTTTTATTACCGACTTGCTGACGGTCTCCGCAAAACTTCAAGAAAAAG
>JAJBSY010000147.1 GCA_020861205.1 Deltaproteobacteria bacterium
TTGAAGTCCTGCAGCAGGTTGTCCGTCGTGACCCGGGCAACGAGGAAGCGGCGGCGCTTTTTGCCAAAGTGGATCGCTGACAGGCGGGTTAGTATAACGGCGCCCCGGCGCCAACGAGGTTTGCTATGAGTATTGACGAACTGTTTCCGGGTATATTCAAAATTGAGGTGCCGCTTCCGCGCAACCCGTTGCGGATGTTGAACGCGTATCTGATCAAGGGAGAAAAGCGGCACCTGCTGATCGACAACGGGTTCAACCGTCCCGAGTGCCTCGAGGCCATGAACGGCGCTCTGGACAGCCTGGGCGTGGCTCGCGGGGATCTGGATTTTTTCCTGACGCACCTCCATGCGGACCATTGCGGCCTGACGGCCGATCTTTGCGAAGGCGGGGAAACGAAAATTTACGCCAGCGCCCTTGACGGGGAAAGCATCAACAACACGACGCGCGGCCCATCATACTGGACGGGTTTTTTGCGGACGATGATCCCGCACGGTTTCAGCGAGGAGCAGGTTGCGGAACTGAGCAAGACGCACCCGGCTATCCGGTTCTGCCCGAGCCACGAGCTGGATTTTATCACGGTGGCGCCCGGCGAGAAACTCCAGTACGGCGGCTACACGCTCCGGATACTTGACGGCAAGGGGCACACCCCCGGCCTGCTCGCGCTGTACGAACCGTCCAACAAGATATTGTTTTCAAGCGATCTCATCCTCGGAGACATCACGCCCAACATCGCGCGCTGGCCCAACGTGCGGGATTCACTGGGGGATTTTTTCGACAGTCTTGCCGCGGTGGAAGCGCTGGATGTCGCCCTCACACTGCCGGCGCACCGGTCCCTGGTGCCGGATACCAAAAAACGCATTCACGAGCTTTACGAGCACCACAAAAGACGGTTGGACGAGGTCCGGACGCTGCTCAAGGAGGGCCCCCAGCAGGGATATCCCATCGCCACCCGGATGACGTGGGACATGCGCGGCGAATGGGAGGATTTCCCGGTGGCCCAGAAATGGTTCGCCTGCGGCGAGGCCCTTTCGCATCTCGACCGCCTGGTCGCACTGGGGGACGCCGAGGAAAGAACGCGGGGCGATACGGTTGTCTTCGCCTTGCGGCAATAGCCGGGTGCAACATGGCGCGAAGCGGGTCCGGGCATTGCCCGGACCCGCTTCGCGTTAGGGCTTTTAGCGACGCGATAACCTGCTGATAATCATACCCGCGGTACACGGGGCGGGATATTTTGACATGACTCTATCCCTCTAATAGGAAAGAGAAAAATTGTGGCAGGTGATTGTATGCGAAGTTATAAGCTGCCAGCCTGGATAAAAGAACTCCGTCGGCGGGAAGCCGACGGGGATGCGGCCATACGGGAGAAAGTCATTCTCGCTATCATGCATGAGTCCGGCTGGCCCAGAGGGACCGTTGAGCTTATTCTGCATGGGTACAATCTTCGCTCGGATGCGATTGACAGAACCGCCGAGCGTTGCCTGGATATGGTACCCGAGAAGAGAGAGGAAGAGAGCTAGGTTATCACGATGTCTGGAAAATCAGAACGGTATAACGGCTTACGGCCCCGGGTCGTAAGCCGTTGTTATACGGGCCGCCGGTGAAACGGCCGGGAAACGAAGGATATCCCGCCAGGCTGCGAGGTCCGGCAGGGGCGCGACCCTGGCAGCCGTAGCGCGGACAGGGGTTTAACCAGCCGCCGGCTATTGACGCCCTTTTCAGAACTCCCGGCAGAGCCAGCACATGCGGCCAAGCACGGCAAAGTCGATGTGCTCGGCCGCGGGGTCAATGGTGTGTTCGCTGTGCTGCCTGTTGTCAGACTTGACCAGAATCCCGCCGCCTGGAAGCCGTTCCAACCGCTTGACCATCAGTTCCCCCTCCAGGCGAACCAGGTAGATGTGCCCGGACCGGACGGCGCTGTCCAGCAGGTTTACCATGATCATGTCGCCGCCTTTGATCGTCGGCTCCATGCTGTCTCCGTCCACTATGAACAGGCGCATACTGCCGGCTGATCCGCCTTTTCTTTCCAGAAAATCCGTATGAAAGGAGTAGAGACGCTTTTGCGTAGCATCCACCTCCAGGCCGCCGCTTCCGGCACGGGGGACGGCCTTGACCAGAGGGACAAATGCGACCTCCGGCAGATCCCCTTTGTCGCACAGGAAGAACTCAGCAAGGGAAATACCGAAGACGCCGCACATGCGTTCGAGGTATTCGGCTTTTATGTCACGGGCGCCACGGGCCATATTGGATATCGCGCCCTGGCTCAAACCGACCTTTTCGGCAAGCTCGTCCTGCTTCAACCCGGTTTTTTTCAGCCAGTATTGCATCGATTGGGCGGTTGTCAGGTGTGTTTTAAGGAGGTGTTTCATGCGTCTTGTATATTCCATATTGGAATGGAAGTCATCATATTTGAAATATAGCTTGAAAAAAATTTCAAATTGAAATAATATGTCATCTGTGTTGATGGCACAGCTTCGATATCCGCGGGACGCGGACATTTTTTTGGCATTTTTCTCATGATGGACGGAACAGGATCAAAGCGGTTTTTCATGAGGATGTGTAACGGACAGCGTGGCCGGATCAGGCCGTGACCCACAGGTGGTGAAAGGGGGTAGGTGATGCGGGAAGACGAGTTTACGGCGCCCTTGGTGGCGCGTCCGGTGGAAGTCCTGGTGGGGGCGCGTGAAATGGCGGCGTTCCTCAAAATCAGCAAGGACAGGGTGCGCGGGCTCGAGCGTTTGGGAGCGCCCGTCATCCGCGATTCATCAGGAATAATGCGGGCGGAGAAATACGAATTGTGGCGTTGGTGGTTCAAGCATATGGCCGCGCGGTAGAGCGGCGGAAACCTCTGCTTTCTTTGGAGCGGCCGGGATCCTGCGGATTCCGGCCGCTCTTTTAATTCTTAAAGTAATTCAAAGAGGTCCAAACTTTT
>JAJBSY010000368.1 GCA_020861205.1 Deltaproteobacteria bacterium
GGGTGGGGAAGGAGGGACTTCCAGCCAGTAGAAACTGCCAGCGGGCGTATCGTTTACGGTCGCGGAAAAGGTGGCCTGCTGCGCGCCGGAGGGAAGAACGATTTTGAGACCCGGGCCATTGCCCGGGATGATTTCCGGTTTGCGGTGTTCTTCCACGGTAAGGAGGACCTCGTTGGGGTAAAATAAAGCCGTGGTCGGCGTCGCGGGAACGGCTGCGGCAAAGGCCGTTCCGGGAGTAAGCAGTAACACGGCGCAACAGCTCCGCAGCACAGGCGACAGTTTCATGGAATTTCCTTTTTTGAAAGACTGTGGTTTCGAAATTCGACCGGTGCCGTACCATACGGTATGGCCGGAATAGTTGCAAGATCGCCCGCGCGAAACGAGCGGTCCGCCGGAAGCGTGGTTCGCTTCCGGCGGACCGTTTGGCACGGCTGATGATACCGTAAGGGCTAGCGCAGTCCCTCCATGACCCTGCGCAGTTCTTGCGCCATGCGGGAGAGATCCTGCACGGCCTCGGCCGACTGGACCATGCCGTCGGAGGTCTCCTGGGTGATCCGGTTTATTTCGTCAACGGCGGTATTGATCTCTTCGGAGGTCGCGCTCTGTTCTTCCGCCGCGGTTGCGATGGAGGCGACTATGCCGGAATTGGTCGCCGCGAGGTTCACGATTTCCTGCAGGGCGCCGCCTGAGGAATGCGCCAGCTCGGTCGCCTCGCCAACGCTTCTGACGGCGTTATCGACCTCGTCGATGTTGACCTTGGCCGAATGTTGGATGGCGTTGATGTTCGAGCCCACTTCTTGGGTGGCCGCCATGGTTTTTTCGGCCAGCTTCCGTACTTCGTCCGCCACCACGGCGAAGCCTCGTCCGGCTTCCCCCGCCCTCGCGGCTTCGATCGCGGCATTGAGCGCGAGGAGGTTCGTCTGGTCGGCGATATCGGATATCACGTTCATGACCCCGCCGATACCCTCCGCCTGGTGCCCGAGTTCCTGCATATTATCGTGCAGTTTGCCGCCGACCACCTGAACCTTGTTGATGGCGTCAACGACCTTGTATACGAGGTCCGCGCCTTCTTCAGCCTTGGAACGCGTGCTTTCGCTCTGTTCGGAGGCCTGGCTGGCGTTCCGGGCCACCTCAAGCACGGTGGAATTCATCTGGTTCATGGCGCTGGCCGTGGATTCCACGCGGTCGCGTTGGACCTCCGCGCCCTGGGAAATTTGTTCGACCTGCGCGGCAAGCTGTTCCGATGCCGCGGCAACCCGGTCGGAAATGGCCGAAGCCTCGTTCGCCACCCGGAGCATGGTCTCCTGCTTGGCCTTTATTTCCGTCAGGTCGGTGATGATTTCAACGAATGCGGCTGCCTCCTTCCGCTCATTGAAAAGCGGGATGGCGGTAATGGAAACATCCATCCGGACGCCTTGCGGGTGTATGGAGAATTCGGCGGTAAGCGTTTCTCTGCCGCTCATCGCCCGTTTACCCAGGCAGTTTTGCGTTCCGCAGTCCGGTCCGTTGAGCTGTTCCCGGCAGGTCAGTGACATCGCGTTGTCGCCCAGTACTTCCGAAGCCTTGCTGCTTGCGTATACCAGGTTGAAGTCGCCGTCGCAGGCGATAACGGGGATGGGCATGGCGTCTATGAGGCCGGAATACGAGTCGCTGAGGGTGTTGACCGCCGAGCCCAGATTGGCGAACGTTCCGGGCAACGTGCTCACGTCGTATCTCTGCCGTAAATGTCCCAGCCGTATGCGGTTCGCGAGGCTGTTGACCGTCGTGATGATTTTTTCAAAAACCACGGGTATCTCACGCATCGCCGTTATCATGTCGCCGATTTCGCCCTTTTCCTTCACCCGGAGCGAGTAGGAGAAATCTCCCCGCGCGACCGCGTCGGCAAACCCTGAAAGATCTTTGAGCACCTTGACGATACCCAGGACAATGACGAGCGCGATGGCTATCCCGAGTACCAGGCCGCCGCTGCCGGCGAGGAGCATGTGGTTTTGGGTGTTCGCATTGTCATCCAGGGTGGCCAGGCCGTACTGGATCATCTGGTTGTTCAGGTCCGTGTTCAACCGGGTGGTTGCCGACGATGTCGTCCGTATGAATTCGGTCACTTTCATCAGGGATTGGTGCAGCATCACGCTGCTCGTATCCATACTGGCAATCGCCGCGGCGAGATTGTCGTACAGCTCCTTGAGCCGGGAGTAGTCGCGCTGTCCGGCTTCCGAGGGAAGCGCTATCCGTAATTTTTCCAGCGTGTCCTTGATCCGGTCAAGGTAGCCGTGGGTTGTGCGGGCGTCTTCCTCCGTGTGCGTGTTGGCGAAACGGCTGGCCGCGGACATGAATTTCGTTATATCGCTCCAGGTCCGGGAGAACATTGCCAAGGCCGGGGCGTTTCCCGTTTTTTCGGCAACGTCGGTCATCAGGTTCAATTGTTCTATGATTTTGATGGCATCCTGCAACACGACTTCTTCATATTGGCGGGTATTGCTTCGCATACTGCTTTGAATTTCATGAATAATTCCAATAAATTCAGCAATTCCGGTTTTGAACGAGGCAAAGGATTCCTTTGTCGATTCATGTCTCGCAAAACTTTCGGAGTTGTTGATAACATCCAGGAATGCTTTTGAATCTTTTTCCGCGGCCTCGATATATTTTTCATCCAGTCCGTTGATGTAGGCGTATATGTTTTTGGTGGCGGAATTGAGGGCTGTCTCAAGGTCGCTTGCGGCGACATTCAGCCTGGCGAGCCTTCTATATTCGATAAAGTTTTCCGAACTTCGTTGTATGCCCAGGTATCCGAGCGCCACAGCCGCCCCGACAATAAAGACCATGACAATAAAACCGACGATAATTTTCCACTTTGTGGTCATGGGATTACCCTCCTGAACAAAAATTTACTGTAAATATATTTATTGTTTTATGTTGAATAAAAT
>JAJBSY010000248.1 GCA_020861205.1 Deltaproteobacteria bacterium
GGATCTGACGGAATATTTCCGTTCCATGGGCGTGCAGGCGCGCTACCTGCATTCGGATATCGACACCCTTGAGCGGATGGCTTTGATCAACGCCTTGCGCAGGAAAGAGTTTGATGTTCTTGTGGGCATAAACCTCCTGCGGGAAGGGCTGGACATCCCCGAAGTTTCCCTGGTCGCCATTCTGGACGCGGACAAGGAAGGCTTTTTGCGGTCCGCCGGATCTCTCATCCAGACGTTCGGCAGGGCCGCGCGGAACAGCAGGGGCAGGGTCATCATGTACGCGGACGGTATCACCGCATCCATGCGGGCCGCCATGGACGAGACGGAACGCCGCCGCAAACGGCAGGCCGACTTCAACGAGGAGCACGGCATAACGCCTTTGACCATCCGCAAAGACGTGGATACGCCGTTTGACTCTCTGTTCGCGCCGGAGACGCAGAGTGCCGCGAAAAAACGCGGTCGTCGGGTTTCCCAGGAAAGCGTGCGGCCCAAGGCGGCGGAAATGCCGCCCATGTCCGCCGAGGAAATCGGGGCGCAGATCCAGAAGCTGGAGCGGGAAATGCGGGATGCCGCCCGCGAGCTCGAGTTCGAGCGCGCGGCTCTTTTGCGCGACACTATCCGCGATCTGCGCGAACAATTGATCCAGGTGTAACCGGGGAGTCCGTATGCGGCTGGCGGTCTGTATTCTGCATTACGGCAAGGCCGAGATGACGCGTGCGCTCCACACGCAGTTCGCCAACGGCGATCCGGGCCACGCGGATGCCGTCTTCGTGCTGGATAACGCGTCCCCGGAACCTTACCCCGGAGCGTTTGAGCGTCTGCCGGAAAATATCTACTGGGGCGGGGCGCTGGCCTATGCCGTCAGACGGTTCGGGGATCTGGGATATACGCATCTGTGGTTCTGCAACAACGACGCGGTTTTCGTCTCCGCTCCGCCCTATTTTACCCGGGCCGCGCTTAGAATTCGCTGGCTTGAGAAGCGGGGCGGGGTGGGGCTATATTCTCCATCCGTCACGGCAAACCCGTACCACGCGCAAATGACCACCGACCCGCGCGCGGAGTGTACGCGCGTGCGGTATATCGACGGCATCGCGCCGGTCATCAATCTGGCCTGCCTGGATGCCTTAGGTGGACTTGATATGGACGGCAATCCTTATGGGTACGGGCTGGATGTCTGGCTGTCCCGCCGGGCGGAACAGGCCGGGTGGAACGTCTGGGTGGACCATGCGCTGGTCTTGCGGCATACCTACCATGCGACCGCCAAGGGCGTTCCCGGATTTCTGGACGAGGCTTCCAGGGCCGAATCCCTTTATTTATCGGCGCGGATGGGGGAAGATTGGCGCGCCCGACTCGCGGCGATGCAGGAGCCGCTTGAAACGCTATGAGTGAACGCATGGATACCATTCCGACCGAGGCCCGCGCCAGGGCCAAAACACTGCGGGACGCGCTCGAGTACCACGCGCACCGTTACTACGTGCAGGACGACCCGGAAATTTCGGATGCCGAGTATGACCGCCTGTTCCGGGAGCTTCTCGACCTGGAAGCGAGCTATCCGGACTTGCGCGACGCCTCGTCTCCCACGCTGCGGGTCGGCGGCGCGGTCTTGGGCAGTTTGGAAACGCGGAACCACCGGCTGCGCATGTACAGCCTGGACAACGTATTTTCGCCGGAAGAACTGTATGATTTCGTGGACAAGATGCTCCGGCTTCTGCCCGGCAAATCCCGGGACGCCATAGCGTTTTGGGTGGACCCCAAAATGGATGGCCTGGCCATGGAGCTTATCTACGAAAACGGGATTTTGACGGCCGCGCTCACCCGGGGCGACGGGGAAAAGGGCGAGATCGTGACGGAGTCCATGCGGACCGTGAAGAATATTCCCTTGCGGCTCAAAGGCGACGACATCCCGGAATATATCGAGGTCCGGGGAGAGGTCGTCATTACCCGCAAGGAGTTTGAAGCGTTGAACGCCAAGCAGGTCGCAAGCGGGGCGCGTCCCTTTGCCAATCCGCGCAACGCGGCGGCCGGTTCCGTGCGCCAGCTCGATTCACGGGTGACGGCGGCGCGGCCTCTGCGGTTCATGGCCTACGGCGTGGGCATGGTGGACGGCGTGCCGGGCGGTTCCTGGCCTACCTATGAATTGTTGATGCACAGCTTGAAGAATATGGGGTTCGCAACCGCGCCGGAAGCGCGTCTCTGCCCGACGGCGGAACTCGTTGAGGCCGCTTTTGAGGAACTGGGGGCCAAGCGCGCGTCCCTGCCTTTCGATATCGACGGCGTGGTCGCCAAGGTCAATGACATATCCCTTCACGAAGCCCTCGGGTTTACGGCTCGCGCCCCGCGTTGGGCCGTCGCCTTGAAATTTCCGGCCGTCCAGGCGGAGACGACGTTGAACGCCATAGACGTCCAAGTCGGCAGAACCGGTATGCTTACCCCGGTTGCCAGGCTCGCGCCCGTCCAGGTCGGTGGGGTTGTTGTCTCGCGCGCGACGCTGCACAACGAAGACGAAATCAAGGCCAAGGATCTGCGCGAAGGTGACACGGTCATCGTACAACGCGCCGGGGACGTTATTCCCGAAGTTGTGCGGCCGGTATTGGAAAAACGCCCGCCGGACGCCCGCCCCTTTGTGTTCCCGACCGTCTGTCCCGTGTGCCGGGAAAGGGCCTACAGAGCAGCAGGGGAAGCGGCCTGGCGTTGCCTGAACCATCTCTGCCCGGCGGTTCTGCGGGAGTCCGTCAAGTTTTTCGTATCCAAGGGCGGCCTCGACGTGCAGGGCATCGGCGCCCGCTGGATAGAGGAATTCGTGGACAAGGGAATGGTCAAAACGTTCGCCGACCTTTTCCGCTTGCGACGCGAGGACCTGTTGTCTCTCGACAGGATGGGGGAAAAACTGGCGGATAATTATCTCGCGGCCCTGGA
>JAJBSY010000447.1 GCA_020861205.1 Deltaproteobacteria bacterium
CGCCCGAATGGATACTCAGGGTAAGGAGGGAATCGACGCATACTTTGCCCGGGGCGTTTTTCAGGAAACATACCGTCATTGCATACCAGCCAAGAGGAGATCGAAACGATGAAGAAGCTTATCCCCGTATTTCTGGCCATGGTTATTTTCCTGTCCTGCGGCATCGCGCACGCCGCCCCCATCATCATCAAAATAGGCTCGACGGCCACGGACGAATCCGCCAGCGGCATAGCGACGCGGGAATATTTCAAACCCTATGTGGAGGAAAAATCCGGCGGCAGGCTGAAAGTGGAGATCTTCTTCAACTCCATACTGGGCGGCGACCGCCAGATGCTTGAATCCCTGCAAATGAACACATTGCAGGCCGACCTCACCCCCGCGACGGTTCTGGCGGGTTTTTCACCCGATTTCAACGTCGCCGACGCCCCTTTCCTTTTCAAAGACAAAAAAACCGCCCATGCGGCCCTTGACGGGGAATTCGGCGCGCTGCTTTCCGGAACCCTGAAAAACAGGGGCATCCGCATCCTCGGCTATCCTGAAAACGCCTTCCGCAACATTTCCACCAACAAGCGGGAAGTCAAGACGCTGGAAGACATGAAAGGGCTCAAGATCCGCGTCATGGAAGGCCCCGTCTACATCAACACCATGAAAGCCCTGGGCGCCAACGCGACGCCCATGTCCTTCGGGGAATTGTATACCGCCATCCAGCAGGGCACCGTCGACGGCCAGGACAACGGGGTGGTCATCACCTATACCTCAAAGCTTCACGAAGTTGTGAAATATTACACGTTTACCGAGCATTGTTATGCCTCCAACGCGTACGCCTTCTCCGAGGATTTCCTGCAATCACTCCCGCCGGACCTGCTGCGGATCGTCGAAGACGGGATAAAGATCGCGGTCAAAGCCCAGCGCGAACTCAACACCAAGCAGGAAGAGGAAATGACCAGGGAAATGGAGAAGGCCGGCGTAACGATCAACCGCCTCTCCGCCGAGGAAAAGGAACGCTGGAGAAAAGCCACGGCGCACGTGCTTGACGGGCTGGCGGGCACCGTGAGCAAGGATGTGCTGGAAGCCGCCAGAAAGGTCAACGAAGTATACGGAAAGTAGTTGGGCAGACCGTGAAGGAGGGAGTGCCGATGCTGCGATACGTCTGGAACCACCTGGAGGAAATCTTCCTGCTGCCGACTTTGGCATTCAGCGTCGCGCTGATTTTCATGCAGGTCGTCATGCGGTACGTCTTCGGCAACTCCCTCGCATGGTCCGAGGAGCTCGGGCGCTATCTGTTCGTCTGGCAGATATGGATGGGGGCCAGCTTCGCGGCCCGCAACAAGACGCACTTGCGGATAACCATCGTCAAGGACAAGCTCAAACCGTCGAACGCGCGCGTACTGGAACTGCTCGTGACCGCCGTTTGGATGGGCTTCGGCATCTTCGTCGTGTTCCAGGGAATCACGCTGGTCATGAAGATGGCCAGGTTTCATCAAATATCTCCGGCCATGCAGATACCGATGATGTACGTGCACATGGCCGTGCCCGTCGGCTGCGGGTTGATGGTCATCCGCCTTCTGGAAAATACCGTCAAGGACTTCCGCTTCAAAACGCCGGCTCCGGCGGGCATACCCGTCCATGCGGAAGAAGGGGAGGGGCGCGATGACTAGCATCCTCCTGCTGTTCGGGATCCTTTTCACCTGCATCACGCTTTCCCTGCCCATCGGGGCAGCCCTCGGGCTCGCCACGGTGGTCACCATCGGCGTTACCACCACCATTCCGACCGTCATGGTGAACCAGTACGCTTTCGCGGGGCTGGACTCCTTTCCGCTCATGGCTATCCCGTTCTTCATGCTCGCGGGCAACCTCATGGCGGTCGGCGGCATCGCCAAGCGGATCGTCAACGTCTGCGATCTGCTGGTCGGTAAAATAACCGGCGGCGTGGGCATGGCCACGGTCGCGGCCTCCATGTTCTTCGCCGCCATCTCCGGCTCCGGCCCGGCCACGGTTTCCGCCATGGGCACGATCATGTTGCCTGAAATGGAAAAACGGGGCTACGAAAAGGGATTCGCCACCGGCCTGACATCGTCGGCCGGGACGATCGGGGTCATCATTCCGCCGAGCATTCCGTTCGTGGTTTACGGGGTGGTGGCCTCCGCCTCCATCGGGGAGCTTTTCATCGCCGGCGTCGTCCCGGGCGTATTGATCGGCCTTTCCCTCATGGCCGTGTGTTACGTCATTTCAAGAAAGAACGGGTACAAGGGCATCGACAATCTTGACCTGAAAGCCTGGCCCGTGTTCAAGGAATCCATCTGGGCCCTGGTCACCCCGGTCATCATCCTGGGGGGGATTTACGGCGGGATATTTACACCCACCGAGGCCGCCGTGGTCGGCATCGTCTATTCGCTTTTCATAGGTATTTTCGTTTATAGGGAACTGAGCTGGAAAGCCTGGGTCGATTCCCTGCGTTCCACCGCCGAAATGACCGGGATGGTGGGATTTCCCATCGGGTTTTCCATGGCGTTCGCCAACTACCTCGCCCTGGAAAACATCCCCTCCATCGCCGCCGCCGCCCTGACCAGCGTCATCAGCAGCGAGTTCCTGTTACTGCTGATCATTTTATTGTTCCTGCTCATCGTGGGCCTGTTCGTGGACAATATTTCCTCGTGCCTGATCCTGACCCCTGTGTTTCTGCCCATCGTCACCGCCATGGGCATGAACCCGATCCAGTTCGGGGTGGTGATGACGACGGCCCTGGCGATCGGTTTCTGCACGCCGCCCTATGGAGCCAACCTTTTTGTCGCTGCGGGCATTTCCGGCCTGAGCATAGAGCGCATCGCGAGGGCGTCCGTGCCGTTCATAGCGGCCATGCTGGTCTGCCTTTTGCTGATTACCTTTTTCCCGGTATTCACGATGGGGCTCGTCAAC
>JAJBSY010000397.1 GCA_020861205.1 Deltaproteobacteria bacterium
GTTGATCTTCGGCATGGCCTTGTCCAGGGACGGGGTGGGAACGATGGCGCCATCCCTGCCGGGGAGGAGGTCCAATTCCTCAAGGTAGCCGGGAATAGCCACATCCAGACCGAAACGCTCTTGAATCAGGCCGGAAAGAACGGTCTGGGCCTTTTCCTCCCCGTGGATGAGCACGACGCTCATGCCCGGGCGGGTGAACTTCTCGACCCAGGAAAGGAGCTGGCTTTGCCCGGCATGGGCCGAAAAACCGCCGATGGTGAAAATCTTCGCCTTCACAGCCGTGTCTTCGCCGAGGATGCGCAGAGTTTGCGCGCCGTCCACGAGTTTCCGCCCGGGCGTTCCGATGGCCTGATACCCCACGAACACGATGCTCGCCCCCGGCCGCCACAGGTTGTGGCGCAGGTGGTGTTTGACCCTGCCCGCGTTGGCCATGCCGCTGGCGGAAATGATGACGGCCGGTCCGCTCACCGCGTTGATGGCCTGCGATTCCTGGGTGGACGGGGTGAAGGTGAGGCCCGGCACGTCGAAGGGATCTTCTCCGGCGTCCACGACGGCGCGGGTTTCCTCGTCATAATATTCCGGAAATTTACGGAATATTTCCGTCGCCTTTATGGCCAGCGGACTATCCACGTAGATGGGCATTTTTTGCGGCAGCTTTCCCCGCTTATACAGCTTGTGCAGCGAAAAAAGAATTTCCTGCGTCCGTTCCACCGCGAAGGCCGGGATGATGACTTTCTCCCCGCGCGAATGGCTGTAGGCGATCGCTTCGGCGAGTTCCTCGAGGCTCGAACTTTCGTTTTTATGGTCGCGGTCGCCGTAGGTGGATTCCAAAAACAGGTAATCCGGCTTGATTTCCGGAATCTCCGCGTCGTCCACGATGAGCGCGTCCGGCCGGCCAAGATCGCCGGAAAAAACCAGCTTGTAGGTGTCGCCGTTGATGGCGACGACCAGTTCCAGGAACGCGGCGCCCAGGATATGGCCCGCGTTCTTGTAAGTGACGTCCACGCCCGGGGCCGGCTGAAACTTCCGGTCGTAGGTAACGGGGGAAAGCATGGTGACGGCCTTGGCCGCGTCCTCCTGGGTGTAGAGGGGCTCAACGGGTTTCGCCCCGCGCCGTTTCTGCTTGCGGGTTTCCCACTCCGCGTCCATCTCCTGGATATGCGCGCTGTCCGCGAGCATGATTCCCAGGAGTTCCGCCGTGGGCTCCGTGCAGTAGACGGGCCCTTTGAACCCTTCCTTGACCATGCGCGGCAACAACCCGGAGTGGTCTATATGGGCGTGGGTTATGAGAAAAAAATCTATGTCGCCGGGACGGTAGAGTTCCACGTCCTCGTTGCGTTCCTCAATGACCGCGTTGCCCTGGTGCATACCGCAGTCCACGGCAAAACGGGCGTTGTCGGTTTCCACCACGTAGCAGGACCCGGTGACGGTCTTTGCCGCGCCAAGAAAAGTAATCTTCATGCGATCTCCTCATGCATCGAGCATTCCGAAGGTACGTTCCCGGATTTCGGGAAGCCCTCCGGCCGGGCGTTCCGGGCGTCGCCTCGGGCGGCAGTCCGGAACCCTGCCTCGCCGGGGTTGAAATCCGGGGCGATGTCCGGCGTGCGGATAGCGTTCTTATGACCCGCCTTGCCGATCAGCGCAAGTCTTTTTCCCCTATCCCCCTGTAAGTCCTCCATTTGCCGCGCGCGATACGAAAAGAACGCGGGATCCCGGCAGATCCCATGAAATGCTTGTTCAGCGCCGGGTCCCCGTATATAGTCCTTTTACTTTGCAAAAGGAGCATCCATGTCCGCTACCGAATACGTCTTAGAAACATTGTCCAACCAGGACTCCTGGCGGCTGTTCAAAATCATTTCGGAAGTCGTGGAAGGGTTTGAAACCCTCGGCGGTATGCGCAAATGCGTGTCCATCTTCGGATCCGCCCGGTCGCTGCCCGATTCCCCCACCTATAAAGCCACCGAAGAAATCGCCTCCCAACTCGTGAACGCCGGCTACGGCATCATCACCGGCGGCGGCCCGGGCCTTATGGAAGCGGCCAACAAGGGCGCGACGGAATCCGGCGGCGAATCCATAGGGCTGCATATCCATCTGCCCCACGAACAGCAGGTCAACCCCTTTGTGAAAACCCGTTGCGACTTTCGCTACTTCTTCGTCCGCAAGCTCATGTTCGTCAAATACGCCATGGCCTACGTGGTCATGCCCGGCGGCATGGGAACCATCGACGAGCTCTCCGAAGCCTTCGTCCTCGCCCAGACCAACAGGATCAAACCTTTCCCGATCATTTTATACGACAGCGCGTACTGGAGCGGTTTGATCGATTGGCTGAAGGCGACCATGGTCAAAGAGGGCTATATCCGCGAAGAGGAACTCGGCCTCATGATCATGAAGGATACGCCCGAAAGCGTTGTGGAATACATCCGCCGGCACGTCATTCTCTGAAAGACGGCCGCGACCGGCTTCCGGCGCCTTATGCCGAAAGGCCGCGCGATCCTCCCGCCATGAACCCGCACCGTATCATGCCTACCCCCCCGCCTTCCTGGCCCACCTGGGAGGCTCTCATGCGCGAGGCCCTCAACGAGGCGCGGCACGCGGTAATTGCCGGGGAGGTCCCTGTCGGCGCGGTCGTCGTCGCCCCGTCCGGCGCGGTTATCGGGCGTGGGCACAACGCCCCCATCGCGTCGAACGATCCCACGGCCCACGCTGAAATCGCGGCCATACGCCAGGCCGCGCGGGCTACCGGCAACTACCGGCTGACGGGCTGCGTCCTCGCCGTCACGCTGGAGCCCTGCCTCATGTGCGCCGGGGCCATCGTGCAGGCCCGCATAAACGGGGTTGTTTTCGGCGCCTCCGATCCGAGGGCGGGGGCGGTTTCCTCGCGGCTGGACGGGTTCGAGCTGTCCTTGCAC
>JAJBSY010000371.1 GCA_020861205.1 Deltaproteobacteria bacterium
GCGCTGCTCGGTGACGTCCTGGGTTATGGCGCCGATGCCAACGCTGCCGTCCTGCCGGACGGAAAAACTGGAGAAGGCGAAGACCCTGGGTTCGCCGTTTTTCAGGTAAAGGGGCAATTCGAAGGACAAGGTTCCTTTTTCAATGATGCGGGGAAAGAGGTCGCGGATGACCCACGCATAGGTTTCGTTATCGAGGAGCAGGGCGATGCCTCCGGACAAGAGCTCTTCCGGGGTATAGCCCAAAGCCGTCTCCGACCCCTTGCTGACATATTCGAGTTTCCCGTTCGGCGAGGCGTAGGAAATGAACTGGGGAGCGCTCTCCACGATGGAGGACATCCGGGACAGGGCCACTTCCTGGATGCTGCGCTCCACAACGCCTGAAATGACGGTGCCGATGAGGGTGATCAACTGGAGATCGCTTTCGGACCAGTGGCGGAATTCACCGCACACGCCGAAGCTCAGGATGCCCCAGAAATCTCCGAAAACATACACGGGCACGCCGGCGAGGGAATAAATGCCGTGGCCGTGCGGATACGCGAATTCCTCCATGTCGCTTATGTCGTCATAGGCGAGATAGGGGCGTTTCTCGGTGATGAACCCGTCATATTCGGGCGTTCCGGGGTAAAAGGGAACCTTGGTCGTTTCCGGCCTCATGCACGAATGGTTTTCACTGTACCATTCATACGCGGCGTAAAGCACCTGCTCATCCTCACGCTTGGCCAGGATGATCTTGCTTATCCCCATGAATTCGCCGGCCATGCGCAGGGCGTCGTTGATGAGGTCCGTCACGCTGGCCGTGGCGATAAAGCTGCGCGCCATTTCCGCCATGAGTTCCTGCTGCTCGAGGCGCTTTTTGAGCGATTCCTCGACGCGCTTGATATCGGTGATGTCCACGGAATACTGCAAATGAACTTTTTTGCCGTTTCCCCACTCGATGAGACTGTCGGCGTTCCGATATTGGCGGCCGGTGAGCGAATTGGTCTCTTCCCACACAACCGTGCGGTCCGGGTCCTCAAGGAGCGTTGCGCCGGGGCAGAACGGGCACCGATCGGAAAAGTCTTTCTGCAGAAGCTTCCAGCAGACTTTTCCGATCGGGTTGCCCCTGATGCCGAAATGTTGCCGCATCTTGTCGTTCATGAACAGGATGGTGTCGTCGGCCGGGTCCACGACGTAGAGGTAGGCGTCGATACCGTTGAGCAGTTCCTGGAGCATGGAGAGCGAAATTCTGGATTGCCCGAGCGTGGCGAGCATACGGTTGATCGAGGCGCACAGGACGGTAAATTCCCTGCTTTTGGAATACCTTTCCGGCTCGATGCTTACCGATCCGACGTTTTCGGAATCCGGAATGTTCCGAATGGCCGCGCTGAGTCTTTCGACCGGGCGCACGACCAGCCTTACCAGGAAATAGTACAGGGCCATCCCGAAGAGAAGCATGGCCGCGATCATCAATCCGTTGGCCCGGGTGAGGTACGCGCGGCCCCCCGAGTATATCTGCCGCATCTCCGTCATGACCAGGATCAGCGGTTTTCCGTCGATACCGGTCAACCGCGCGCGGATGGCGACGGTGTTCCGGTCCAGATGCTGGATGGGGGTAGCCGCCGTGTGGCTGATATCGGTATCCTCCACAATGGAAAAGCTGCTGCCCGCATAGTGCGTGAGCCTCTGAAAGTATTCGTTGTCCAGGACGTTGCCCAGGATGAGAACGCCGAAGGGCTCTTCCGCCTCCTGCGAGGGAATGATGGGCATGACGGCCACATTGTAGGCTGCCCGGTTGTGGAAGAGAACGCCTTCCCGGCCCGCGTTCTGCCGTGGGAACAGCCCGGAGGTATACCGGGAGAGGACGCTCTGGGCGAATTCGTTCAGTCTTCCGGAAAGCCCGCGGGGAAGCGGCATCGTCTCGTTCGTGCGGACGTTGAGAAAGTCCGTGTAAAGATCGTTGCCGTTGCAATCCTTTATGATGACGAAATTCAGGCGGAAGCTTTCCAGAAGCGATTTCGCGGGCCAGTTGTTGGCGATAAAATCGGGATTTTTCCCTTGGGCGAACAGGGCGGTTTCTTCCCAGGTGGCGGTATCCTCAGCCAGCAGCGCGAGGTTCTCGCGGGCGGAATGCAAGAGGCCGTCCACCAGCGTAAGCTGCTGCGCGAGGTATTTTTCCTCGGACTCCAGGAGCATGCGGGGCATCGTCGTGTGGAAGATGAAGAAAAAAACCAGCGCGAACGCCAGCAACGTGGCGCCTACCAGAAAAGAGACGTAGAGCTTCAGGGAACCCGAGGTTTTACCGGTCGGCATGTGAACTCTCCCCGCTATATCGCCAAAACGCGGAACGGCTACGCCGTTTACGGAACGGCGGAAGGTACGCGACAGTATATCAGAAAGGCCATGTTGGGGCCATCCTGTTACAGCGCGGATAGTTTTTGCAAAAATAACAAATATATCGAACAATTATCTGTTAAAAGGCTTGCGCGGCGGTTGGCGATGTGTTCCTTTTCCGGAACATTTTCCGGGGTCGAGCGGAGACAGCACACGGCGTAAAAAATGCGGAACGTTGCGCGCGTTCCGCATGGTGCATTGCCCAAAATCGTTCCCGGGAAATTTTACGGCAGCAGGGTACCCACGCTGGGGGCGATGCCGGCATAGACGCCCGCCTGGCGTCCGGGACCGCTGCCGAGGAGCGACTTCACCTCGGACGTAAGCGGAACGCTCACGGTGGACATTCCCAGGACTTCCTGCGAGGCCGTGTGCAAAACGCGGATGTTGAAGCGGACGTTCTTGTTGGTGACGCTGTACGTGCCCGTCATGATGGCCGCGCTTTCGACATTTTTTTTGGCCAGAAGATTGTTCCTGCGGGTCAGCAGTTTTTCCCCGTTGCCGGGTTCGACAAGCACGGCGCTGCCCTTGCGG
>JAJBSY010000338.1 GCA_020861205.1 Deltaproteobacteria bacterium
CAAAGGGGCCTGGGCCACGGTGGTGTTCCGGTACCAGGAGTGGGACAGGGCGAAGCAACCCTACGGGCCGGACAAATACACCATCCGGCGGTATAAGAAATCCGGCGGGGACTATCGCCAGCAGTCCAAGTTTACCATTTCCAGCCCGGATCAGGCCCGCAAGCTCATAGACGTGCTCGAAGCCTGGATGGCCCCGGGTGAATAGCGCACGGGGCGTCGCCCCTGGCCGCGTGATTCCGGTAACGGACGCAAGAATACGGTTGTGAGGACGTTGTGACTGTCGCGCCGCATACGGAATGGTTTACGATTTATACCTTCCAGGAAGACGAGAACGGTACCGCCAGGGTCCAGACCCTGTGCGACTATATGCAGGAAGCCGCGGGCAACCATGCCGCCGGGCTCGGCGTTTCCATCGACCGTTTGCTCGAAGACGGCGTCGCATGGGTGCTTGCGCGGATGCGGGTCGTCCTTGAGGGTCTGCCTTCGGTTCACGAGCGCATCCAGGTGGAGACGTGGCCGGTCGGCGTGGAGGGCCTCCAATTCAGACGGGATTTCATCGTGCGGCGCGAAGACGGCTTTGTCCTTGCGCGCGCCGTGAGCCATTGGGTCGTGGTTTCCCTGGAAACCCGCAAGGTCGGGCGTATGCCGCCTTTTATCGCCGCGGTGGCCCTGGATAATGCCGCGACGGCGCTCCAAGACGCCAGGAGCAAGTTGCCCGAGGCCGGGCCGGAACATGAAACGTGCGCGTTCCGGGCGCGTCTAGCGGATGTGGACCGTAACCGCCACGTCAATAATGTGCGGTGTGTGGAATGGATCCTTGAAAGCGTGCCGGAGGCTGTCCGTTCCGGTATGCGGCTTTCGGATCTGGAAGTCATGTTCAGGGCCGAGAGCTTCTGGAAGGATGCCGTTTCCGCGCGGACCATGCCCCGGGAAGGGCAGGGCGAGGCGGAGCGCGGTTTCATCCACTCGCTGGTCCGCAAAGCGGACGGAAGGGAACTTGTCCGCGCGCGGACTTTCTGGCGCGCGCCCTAATAAACGAGGAGAGGGTATGCAGGCTGCCGTCATCATCGGTCCGCGGAAAAGCGGGAAAACCACGCTTTTGTCGCTCGTGGCGGAAGAGTTGGAGCGCCGGGGAAAAACCGTGGCTGCCGTGAAATACAGCCACCATTCGCTGGAGCAGGAAAACACGGACGCCTTCTGGTTGCGTCGTCCCGGGCGCGCGGTCGTCAACGTCGCGCCGGGAGAAACGGTCGTGTTCTGGCCCGAGGAACTTTCCTTCGAGCGCATCGCGTCCCAGATGGACGCCGACGTTCTGCTCCTTGAAGGCGGAGACGCTCCCTCGCGCGTGCCGCGCATCCTGTGCCTGCCGGAAGAGAGTTCCGAGGCCGAATCCTACGTAAAGGAAAACGCGGGGTGCCCGATCATGGCGAGCGTCGGCGGTCCGGTCGCGGCCGGGCGGGCGCCGCACTTTCGGGAAGCGGATCCCGCATCGGCGGAGAAACTCGCCACGTTGATCCTCGAACGCGGCGCCGCCGTCTGACCGGACCCCCGGCCGGCGCCTACGCGCCGCCCAGGCCGGACCGGGCCTTCCCGTACCAGTGGCGGACGGTTTCCGCCAGTTCCGCATGGTTGATCGGTTTGGCTATGTGGGCGTTCATGCCGGCTTCCAGGCTTTTTTCCTTGTCCGTGCTCATGGCGTTGGCGGTCATCGCGACGATGGGAACGGTTGCGGTATTGAATTTCCCGCTCGCCCGGATGCGCCGGGTGGCTTCCAACCCGTCCATGACCGGCATCTGGATATCCATCAAAATGAGGTCGAATTCCTGTTTTTCGCACAGGGTGATGGCTTCTTCCCCGTTACCGGCCAACGTCGGGGCTATGCCCATCAGCTCCAGGAGTCCCACGGCGATTTCCTGGTTCATCTCGTTGTCTTCCACCACCAGGACCCGGGCGCCGTCGACCTGGGGAAAGACGTCGGCGGTGCGTTCCGTGGCGTCGGGCAACGTCTGTTCGTCATTGACCGGCAGGGAGACCGTGAACTGGAAAACGCTCCCTTCCCCCGGGCGGCTGGAGACCCATACCGTGCCGCGCATCAATTCCACGAGCAGCTTGGATATGGCCAGGCCCAGGCCGGTACCGCCGAAACGCCGGGTGATGGATCCGTCGGCCTGGGAAAAGGCGTCGAAAATGCCCCGCTGCTGCTCAAGGGACATGCCTATGCCCGTGTCCTCGACCCGGAAGTACAGGGTCGCGACCCGGTTCTGCAGCTCGCTCAGGGCTACCTTGAGAAGGACGCCGCCCTCGCTGGTAAATTTTATGGCGTTGCCGCAAAGATTGATGCAAATCTGTGAAATGCGCAGGGCGTCGCCGACCAGGATGTCCGGAATCTCGTCCGCGACCTCGAGGCGCAGGTCGATCCCTTTTTCATCGGCGCGGCCCTTGAGCAGCATGATGGTGGAATCCAGCGTGCCGCGCAGGGAAAAGGGCGCGCTTTCCAGTTCCATTTTGCCGGATTCCACCTTGGAAAAATCGAGGATGTCGTTGATGATGCCGAGCAGGTTGGTGGCGGCCAAATGGATTTTCGAAAAGACGTTCCGCTGTTTTTCATCAATGGAGTCCTGCAGGCTCAGATAGGCCATCCCGATAATGGCGTTGAGCGGCGTGCGGATTTCATGGCTCATCCGGGCCAGGAAATCGCTTTTCGCCCGGGTGGCTTCCTCGGCCCGGAAGATCATTTGTTTCAGCCTTTCGAGCATGTCGCCGAGAGAGACGGCGAGATCGCCCAATTCGTCGTCGCGGGAAACAGGTATGGCCTGGGGCAGGTCGCCGCCGCCGATACGGTTGGCGGCCAGGGCCAGCGTGCGGACATAAGC
>JAJBSY010000204.1 GCA_020861205.1 Deltaproteobacteria bacterium
GCCTGGTATGCGAAGGCTCTGCTCGCGGCGTGGCCGGTCTCCAAAACGTCCCAAAGCACGGCCTTGACGACGGACACCGGCCCGGCGCGCGAGGTGATCGATCTCGGTGCCGGCCGCACGCTCATCCTGCAGCCGGATACGAGTATGCCCTATGCCGCCGTGGATCTCGTCTTCGCGGGCGGGGACTGTCTGTTGAAGGCCGATCAGCAGGGTCTCGCAACCCTGGCGGCCTCCGTGCTGACCCGGGGAACCAAGAAGCAGGACGCCGTCGCCCTCGAGGCGTTCAAAAACGACAGGGCGGCATCGCTCAGCGCGGGTTCCGGGCGGGAAACATTCCGGATTTCCATGGATTACCCGGCCCGGTTCGCCAAAGATATGTGGAGCTTGCTGGAGGAAACGCTGACGAGCGCGACCCTTCCGGAAAAGGAAGTGGAACGCTCCAAGGAAAACCAGATCGCCTCCATTATCTCGCGGGAAGACCAACCGCTCGGGCTCGCGTTCAGGCGCATATTCCCCTTCCTTTTCGGCCCGCACCTTTACGGCTATCAATCCTTGGGCAGCAAGGAATCCGTCGCCTCCTTAACCCGAAACGACGTGGCCTCTTTCTGGAAACAACAAACGCGCAAACCTTGGGTTCTCTCCATTTGCGGCGTGTTTGACCGCGACGCGGTCATCGCGGCGGCCCAAAAACTTCCCGCGCCGGCCGAGAAGGCGACGCCCATACCGGCCCCGGTCTGGACGAAGAAAAAAGAGCTGGACATCTCCCTCCCGGAACGCAACCAGGCGCACCTGTTCCTGGTCTTCCCGACGGCCCCGCTCGGCAGTGAGGACGAACCGGGCCTTGATCTTTTGCAGAATATCCTGGCCGGCCAGAGCGGCCTTCTGTTCCGCGATCTACGCGACAGGCAAGGGCTGGGCTACACGGTTACCGCGTTCCAGTGGCAGGCGCCCCTGGCCGCCGACCTCATGTTCTACATAGGCACGGAACCCGACAAGGTGGGCGTGGCCCAGGAAGGGTTTGCCAGGGTCATTGCGGACCTGCATGAAAACCTGCTCCCCGAGGAGGAGTTGGCGCGGGGTAAAAACCAGATGCGCGGCGATTATGTGCGCTCTCGCCAGAGAATGAGCGCCAGAAGCGCCGAGGCGGCCAACCTTGCGATTCTCGGCCGTTCGCTGGATGCGGAAAAAGACGTCATTGAGGCCGCCATGCAATTGACGCCCGAAGCGATTCGGGACCTTGCCCGCAAATATCTCGTTCCGGACAAGGCCTTTATAATCAAGGTTCTGCCGTAATACCGGCACGATACCTGCCGCCCTGGGGTGTATGGCCGGAAAAACGTTGCCTTGAGAGGCGATTCCGGGTATACACCCCTTCATTTTATAGAAACGGTTTCGTTACCACAAACTCTTCCCGGTGCCATGTCAACTCGAAAATCATCCGCCTATGACGCCATGCCCTGGCTTGACAACTACGATGACAATGTTCCGCGCAACCTTGACTTTTTCGAACCCGCCAACCTCTGCACGTTGCTGGACGCGGCGGCAAACGAAAGCCCCGACGCTACGGCGCTCATTTTTCGCGATTACAGACTGACGTACGCGCAGCTCCAGCGCCAGGCGGAAATAATGGCGGCCAACCTGGCCCAGCACGGCGTAAGCCCGGGCGACCGCGTCGCCGTCATGATGCCCAACGTGCCCCAACTCGTTCCGACTTTCTGGGCCATCCTTAAAGCCGGGGCCACGGTGGTCCTGACCAACCCCCTGTATATGGAAACCGAACTCCTGCACCAGATGACGGACGCGAACGTGCGCCACCTGGTCGGTATCGCGGCCTGCTGGCCGAAACTGAACGCGATGCGGTTCCGCTTGGGGGTGGAAAAATTCTTCATTACCGGCAATGCGGACGTGCTGCGCTGGCCGCGCCGCCTTCTGTATAAATTCACGGGGAGAAAAGACCCTTCGGCTCCGGAAGTGGCGTTCGACAACCACCAGGTCTTTCCTTACGCGGCCTTGCTGCACGGTGCCAAACGGCTTTCCATGCCCTATGGCGACCCGAACAGGCAACTGGCGCTGCTGCAGTATACCGGCGGCACCACGGGCACTCCCAAAGGCGTCATGCTGACCCACGCCAACCAGACGGCCAACGTGGCGCAGATTTTGGCTGTTCTGCAAGTGCTCAAAGACAGACCCCAGGTATTCGCCGCCCTCCTCCCCATCTTCCATGTATACGGGCTTGCCACGTGCCTGCTGCTTCCCACGGCGCTGCACGCGGCGTGCGTCATGATTCCCCGGTATGACCCGGGTGAATTCCTTGGCCTCATCGCGAAACATAAAATTTCCGTGTTTCCCGGCGCGCCGAGCGTCTACCTTTCCCTCCTGCAACACAAGGACTTCGCCAAGTACGATATTTCTTCCCTGGCTTACGGCATCTCCGGTTCCGCTCCCATCCCGGCGGCCTCTCTGGAAAAATTCCAGTCCATCAGCAAGTGCAAGCTGCTGGAAGGGTACGGGCTGACCGAAAGTTCCCCGATCACCCACATAACGCCCGCCAAAGGGTTACAGAAATTCGGCTCCATCGGGATGCCCCTGCCCGGCACGCGCGCGCGCATCGTGGACATGGACGTGGGCACGATCGAAATGCCCGCCGGGGAACCCGGCGAACTTATCGTCAAGGGGCCGCAGGTCATGCCCGGGTACTACAACCGGCCCGATGAGACGGCCGGCGCCCTGCGCAACGGCTGGCTGTACACCGGCGATATCGCCTACATGGACGAAGACGGCTACTTCTATATCATCGAACGGAAAACGGACATTGACGTCGTCGGCGGCTGCGACTTCGATCGCCGTGATCTCGCCGCAGTGCTG
>JAJBSY010000382.1 GCA_020861205.1 Deltaproteobacteria bacterium
CCCGGAAACACCGGCGGTTGCCGCCGCACTTCAAGGATGGGACCATGGTCACGTTTGACGATTTTTTGAAGCTGGATATCCGCGCCGGGGAAGTGATAAAGGTCGAGCCGTTTCCTGAAGCCAGGAAGCCCGCCTACAAACTGTGGATCGACTTTGGCGGCGCCCTCGGCGTCAAACAATCGAGCGCCCAGATTACGGACCTGTACGCGCCTGAAGATTTGTCGGGAACGCAGGTCTTGGGCGTGGTCAACTTCCCGCCGCGCAAGATCGCCGGTTTTTCCTCGGAAGTGCTGGTTCTCGGCGTGTACACCGAGGAAGGGGTCGTTCTCGTGACACCTCGCCAAAAAGTAATCAACGGCGTCAAGCTCGGGTAAGGAACCGGGAGACTTTTCTCCTTCTACCGCGGTGCGGCGGCATGACGGGTAAGTCGCGTTGGGACAATGCGAAGCCGCCCGTCACCCGCGCTCCATGCAACGCGCGGGTGACGGGCGGCGAGGGATTTTTTCCGTCTAGAGCATTTTACCTTTGAAAAATGCTATTCCATGACACAATGCTCCGGCCTTGTGAAACGAAGCGCAACAAGGCCCGCGAGAGTGGCGTACGCGGGCTTTGCCCGCCGTGAAGCGGCAATCTCGAAGCGAAACTGCTCTAAAAGCTGTCGTAGACCACGGTTTCTTCCAGCGGGCGCCGTTTTTCGTGCAGATGCGCGGGCTTCGCTTCCGGGGCCGGGTATCCGATGGGGAAAACCACGACGGGTTCGATGTTGTCCGGCAGGTTGAACTCCTTGCGGAATGCGGCGGGGTCGAAGTGCCCCACCCAGGTGGAACCCAGGCCGAGATCGTGAACGGCCAGCATGATGTGCGTGCCGACGACCGAGGCGTCGATGACGCCGGAATTATAATTGTCGAAAGGCCGGACCCAGGCTTCGTCCCTGTTGCAGCAGACGGCCAGGGCCATGGGCGCGTTGAAGGTGTACGGCGTGCAGGCCGCGAGTTTTTGCATGTTCTTTTCGCCCCGCAGCACCAGAATCCGCTGGGGCTGCTTGTTCACGGCCGTGGGAGCCACGCGGGCGGCTTCGAGTATCGCCGCGAGCTTGCTTTCCTCGACGGGCCGGCTGTCAAGCTTCCGTACCGAATACCGTTCTTTGATCAATTGACTGTATTCCATGGCGTTCCTCCTGATAAGTGAACCGTTTGCGGCATCGCGGCCATGTATCGCCGTGCTCCGTTTTCGCGTTGGATCATTCCCAACATTTCGCCAAAAAGCAAGACGGAGATTGTGCGGGCCGGACGGATTAGTGCAAGATTCGCTTGTCCGGGCCGGAGGCTTCCGGTATTATATGAATTTGCGGCGCAAATTCGCCGCGGCGCGGGCGTATGCGCGCAACCGTACGGGAGTGCCCTGTGGACAAAAATACTTTGTTGATTGTCGAAGACAGCCCCATCCAATCCAAGATTATCTGCCAGCGGTTCGAGTCCATGACCAGGTTCTCGCTGCTCGCGGCTCACAGCCTGGCCGAGGCGGAACAGCTGGCCGAAGAGAACCGGAACGATCTTTTCGCGGCCGTGGTGGACCTCAATCTGCCGGACGCGCCGGACGGCGAGACCGTGGATATGTGCCTCGCCATGGATATCCCGTGCGTCGTTCTGGCGGCCTCCTTTGACGAGGCCTTGCGGAAACGCTTTCTCGAAAAGAAGGTTGTGGACTATTTCCTCAAGGGCAGCATCGACGACCTGGAGCCGCTTATCGCCGGGGTCGAACGGCTGCACAGGAATTATTCGGTCAAGGCCCTGGTCGTGGATGACTCGGGCACGCAGCGGGGCGTCGTCAAGCGGATGCTGGCCGTCCAGTGCATCGGCTGCCTGGAAGCCGGAGACGGCCGGGAAGCTCTGGATATCCTGGAGAAGAATGCCGATATCCGCCTTATCATTACGGATTTCAACATGCCGCGCATGGACGGCATCGAGTTGGTCCAGGAGGTGCGCAAAAATTACCGCATCAGCCAGTTGGCGGTGATAGGGCTTTCCTCCGTCGGGTCAGGGCCGCTCACCGCGCAGTTTCTCAAAAACGGGGCCAATGATTTTTTGACCAAGCCCTTTGAAGCGGAGGAATTTTACTGGCGCGTCAACCAGACGCTCAATATCCTGGATGTCATGCGGGAACTTCGCGAATTGCGAAAAAACGGCTGATCGCGCGGGACGACGGAAGGCGGCGACAGCCGCCTTTTTTTGTGCCCTTCCGGAGGACATTATACTTGCCGGGTAATTTCGGGCGGCATACTAACGAGGGTAAGACTTGCGGCCACCCTATGCCGAAACACCCTGATTGCATGGAGCGCCCTATGAAAACAGTAGCGATCCCCTACCATACGACGACGATTGACCTGCATGTGCCCGAACCGAACCTGGCGGCCGTCATAACCGGAGCGAAGGCGTCTTTCGATCCCGGCAAGGAAGAGGTCGCCGTCGTCCGGGAAGCGTTGGCGAACCCCGTCAGCACCCCGCGGCTGCGGGATCTGGCGCGGGACAAAAACAAGGTTGTCCTGATCACGGGCGACCATACCCGGCCAATGTCATGCTGCATCACGCTGCCTGTTCTGCTGGAGGAAATCAGGACCGGAAATCCCAAGGCGGACGTGACGATACTTGTGGGGACGGGCCTGAACAGGCCCACGACCGAAGCGGAACAGCGTGCCATGTTCGGTGACGACGTCGTCCGGAATGAAAAAATAGCGGTCAATGACGCGTATGACGCGGAATGTTTCGAGTACCAGGGGCGGTTGCCGTCCGGCGCCGTTTTTTACGTGAACAAGCTTGTCACGGAATGCGACCTGCTCGTGGCGGAAGGGGTGATCGAAC
>JAJBSY010000390.1 GCA_020861205.1 Deltaproteobacteria bacterium
GCTGAAGGCTGCGGGGATAGAGCCCTACCAGCATCTGAACGTTCACGGGTACTGGTTGACCCGTAACACCAAGATGTCAAAATCCTTGGGTAACGTGGTGAATCCCTTGGAGCAGGCGGAAAAGTACGGCCTGGACGCGTTTCGGTACTTTCTCCTGCGCGAGATGCATTTCGGGAGCGATGCGGACTTCACGGAAGAAGCCCTGGTGAACCGTTTTAACGCGGACCTCGCCAACGACCTCGGCAATCTCTATTCCCGCGTTCTCGGCATGACAGCCAAATATTTCGACAGCGAAGTCCCGCCCACGGGGGGTATGGGCGAACGGGAGGAGGCAATCATGGCGTTGGCGGAAAACAGCTTCCGGAATTTTCAGGAACTTTTCGGAAACGTCCGGTTTTCCACGGCGCTGGAGTCTCTCTGGGAGCTTGTCCGGGCCTTGAACAAGTATGTCGATTCTGCAGCGCCCTGGTTTCTCGCCAAGGAGGGTAAAACCGGGGAACTCCGGACGGTCATGTATACCCTGTTGGAATTCCTGCGCAAGATAGCCATACACCTGTTGCCGGTCATGCCCAAGACAGCGCTGACGCTGCTTGAGCAACTCGGGCAGACCGTTGATCCCGCGACCGTCTTCCTGCCGGATGAACTGGGTTCGTTCGGCGGACTGCGGCCGGGCGTGAAGGTCGCGGCCGCCTCCAACCTGTTTCCCCGGATAGAGAAGGAAAAAGTCGCTTCGCCTTCCAAGGCCCCCAAAGCGGTCACGGAAACGAAAACGACGGTTCAGGAATGGCCGTGCGGCTCCAAGCCGCTCATAACGTATGGTGATTTTGAAAAGCTGGATATTCGCGTCGGCACCATCCGTGTGGCGGAACAGCACCCCAACGCGGATAAGCTGCTCCTCCTTGAGGTGGACCTGGGAGAGGGAAAACCCCGCCAGATCGTCAGCGGTATTGCCGCCCACTTCGATCCCCGGACGCTGGTTGGCACCCAGGTAACGGTTGTGGCCAACCTGGCGCCGCGGAAATTGCGCGGTCTGGAATCCCAGGGCATGATCCTGACGGCGGACGATGGCGAAGGGCTCAAGCTTATCACCACGGGGGGAACCGTTCCCGACGGTAGCCGGGTATCATGACATTACTGGGTACAGTGAAGATGGGCCGCCGCGGATAACGCGGCGGTCTTTTTTTGTGGATACGCGGTTGTAATGCCGGTTTCGAGCGATCGGCGTTAAGAAGTTGGAATAATGAACAGTACTTTTCCATGCATATAGTAAAATAAATTTTATATGAGTTTGTTTCTGGAGATTTTAACAAATGCCTGTATCATGCCTATATGTAGAAAATTTACCTTCAGACACTGTTGATTATAATGTTACTTTTGACTTTTTTTGTTCTAGTTGGAGTTTGAACTTTTGTATTGGAAGCAATGAATGGTCGCAGTTTTTGCTGATAGAGCGTTTTGATATGCTCAAGGACTATACATCTTGTCGATACCAGTCTTGGGCGACTGTCGTAATTGACGCCATTCCCGCGTGCGTCGCCGCGGGAGTGAGACGAGTCCGAGGAGGGCGAAATGGCTTCAAAAAAGGAACCGTCCGGCTACAGGGTGGAGCATGACTTCATTGGTGAAAAGGAAGTGCCCGCCAACGCGTATTACGGCGTGCAAAGCTTGCGGGGTAAAGAAAATTTTCCCATAACCGGCGAGAAGGCCCAGCCAAGTCTCATCCGGGCGATCGCCATGGTCAAGAAAGCATCGGCCATCGCCAATTTCGAGGTGGGGTTGTTGGACGGGCGCTTGTGCAAGGCCATAGTCGCCGCCGCGGATGAAATCATCGCGGGCGAACATCTGGATCAGTTCATCGTTGATCCGATCCAGGGCGGCGCGGGCACCTCGTTCAACATGAACGCCAATGAGGTTATCGCCAACAGGGCTTTGGAAATTATGGGCGAGTCCCTGGGCCGGTATGATATCCTTTCACCCAATAACCACGTGAACATGGGACAATCCACCAACGACGCGTTTCCCACGGCCATCCACGTCGCCACCCTGATGGACCTGGAAACGCTTTTGGCTGAAATGCGGCGTATGCATAAGGCGTTTCTTGCCAATGCCAAGAAATTCCACGGCATGATCAAAATGGGGCGTACCCATTTGCAGGATGCCGTTCCCATCCGGCTGGGGCAGGAGTTTGAAGCCTACGCCATGGTCCTTGACCGGGATATCGACCGTATCAATGCGTGCGGCAAGCATCTTTACAGCGTGAACCTCGGGGCCACGGCCGTCGGTACCGGCCTGAACGCGGACCCCAAGTATATCAAGCTGTCGGTCAAGCATCTGGCGGCAATCACCGGCTACCCAATGGTCAACGCGGAACATCTGGTGGACGCCACGCAGAATACCGATGCCTATACGGAAGTTTCCGCGGCCCTCAAAGTGTGCATGATGAACATGTCGAAGATCGCCAACGATATCCGCCTGATGGCTTCCGGACCCCGTTGCGGCCTTGCCGAGTTGAATCTGCCCGCGCGTCAGCCGGGATCCTCCATCATGCCCGGCAAGGTGAATCCGGTCATGGCCGAGGTCGTCAACCAGGTGGCGTTCCAGGTCATAGGCAACGACAACACGATCTGCCTCGCTTCCCAGGCGGGACAGTTCGAGCTTAACGTCATGGAGCCGGTTCTGGTTTACAACCTGCTGCAGAGCATCAGCATTATGCGCAATGTCTTCCGCGTTTTCCGCGAGTATCTGCTCGAGGGTTTGACGGCCAACGAAGAGCGGATGCGCGCCTATGTGGAGAACAGCGTCGGCATCATTACCGCCGTGTCGACTCCCATCGGGTACGAGGCGTCGGCCAAGCTCG
>JAJBSY010000239.1 GCA_020861205.1 Deltaproteobacteria bacterium
GCTTTCCCCTGGGACCCAAACGGGTGCCCCTGTAAAACCTGGACCGGCGCAATATCGCCTTGTTCGTGTAAAAAACCGGGGCCCTGGAACGTTCCGGGGCGGGGGTGGAGGTGATGGGCGACCCGCTCAACGCCGTGGCCTGGCTGGCCGACAGCCTCGCGGAGCAGGGAGACGGCCTCAAGGCGGGCGACGTCGTTCTTTCCGGAGCCATAACCGGGGCCGTGCCGGTTGCCAAGGGCGACAGCCTGCACGTTTCGTTCAGCGTCTTGGGGAGCGTGGGCGTCTGCTTCAGCTGAGCCGTCTGCCGTTTCAAGGCGGCCGGGTTCGGCGGGCTCATCCAAAGAGAGCCTTCCGGCGACCGGGCGCGCGACGCATCCCGGGAAAAGGCGGGAATCATCCTCCCGGGCGGGGCGTCAGTGCAGCGGCTCTCCCGGCGTCCGGCGCAGCGCCGCGCGTGCCGCTTCCGCATCCCCGCGCAGGCGCGCGACAAGGTCGTCCACGCTTTTGAAGGTAATTTCGGCCCGCAGGCGGCTGGCGAAATGCAGCCGGACGGTTTTCCCGTACAGGTCGCCGGAGAAATCAAGGACGTTCGTTTCCAGGGTGATGACGCCGCCTCCGAAGGTGGGGTTGGTTCCCACGCTCGTCATGCTTTGCAGGGGGGGCGCTTTCGGGCCGTCCGCCAGGATTTGAAGCCAGGTGGCGTACGCGCCCAGCGGCGGGAGCAGCACGTTTCCGTAATCGATATTGGCGGTGGGGAAACCGAGCGTGCGGCCCCGGGCCTGGCCGTGGATGATTTCCCCGTCAACGGAGTGCATGCGGCAGAGCAGCGGCACGACGTTTTCCACGTTGCCGGACCGGATATGCTCGCGGATAAGGGACGAACTGACGGTTTCCTTACCCACGACGACCGGCTGCACCTGGGTGACGGAAAACCCGAGGGATTCGCCCAGCGCGCGGAGCGCCGTGTAGTTGCCGGCGCGGCCTTTGCCGAGCGCGAAATTGAATCCCACGACCAAGTCGGTGGCGTGGAGAGTCTCCACGAGGATTTCCCTGACAAAGAGCTCGGCCGGCGTTTCCGCCATTTCCCTGGTGAAGGGCAGCACCAGGACGGCGTCCAGCCCGGCCCGCTCAAGGAGTTCAAGCTTTCGCGGCAGGGGCGTCAGCAGGTCGGGTCTGGCGATCCCCCGCACCACGTGCACGGGGTGGGGGTCAAAGGTGACCAGCACGGCGGGCACCTTCCGGCCCAGGGCCATGCCCCGCGCCGCGGCCTTTTCCCGGGTGACGCGGATAAGTTCGCGGTGTCCCCGGTGTACGCCGTCAAAGTTGCCGATCGTAGCGGCAACGACCGCGTCGGGTGGAGTCAGATTCCTGAATTCGTCTATGGATCGCGCAACCAGCATTATGTCCTCGTGAAACCGGGAAGGGTGAAACTCTTTTGCGAAAAGGTTTTTCACCCCTTCCCGGACCCTTCCTCTCTTTTTTCCAAACCTTCGCGACGGCGGAACCTCTGCCGCAAAACGCGGTCAATCCCTGAAAAAGTCAAAACCCTCGCTCAAGGGGCGGGTGGACCAAGGCGGGCAAGCCGTCCGCGATGACAGCCGCAACAGCGGGCTCGTCGACCCCGGGCAGCAGCCGGACGACGCGCCCTTCCGCGACCAGGCGGTTTTCCGCGAACCAGGCTATCGCCTGGGGGTACACGCGGTGCTCCAGGGAGTGGATCCGCCGCATCAGGGTCGGGGTATCGTCCTGGTCGCGCACCGGCACGGCCGCCTGGATGATGACCGGCCCCGCGTCCAGGTCTTCCACCACGAAATGCACGGTGCACCCCGCGAGTTTCACGCCGTAATCCCTGGCGTCCGCTCCGCCTGAAACGCCGCTGAAGGCGGGCAGCAGCGAGGGATGGATGTTGAGGATTTTCCCCCGGTAGGCCCGGATGAACCCGGGGCTCAAGAGGCGCATGTACCCGGCCAGGATGACGGCGTCCACCCCCGATTCCCGCATGGCGTCGAGCATGGCTTCGTCAAAGGCGGCCCGGGAGGGGAAATCCTTGTGGGATTTCGCCCAGACGGGAATACCGGCTTCACGCGCGATGGCGACGGCCGGGGCGGCCGGAACGTTGGACAGCAGCAACGCAACCTCGGCGTTGATGCGCCCGGCCGTTATATGCTCGAGAATGGCTTTGAAATTCGAGCCCTTCCCGGAAACGAGAACCGCTATACGGAGCATGGTTTCCTGTTCTTAGGGGTTGGCCACGGCATCCGCGGCCACCGCCGCTACGAGTGCCGGAATGGTGAAGGTCTCCGGCATGACGTGGCACGCAAGCCCGGCGTCTTTCAATGTCCCGGCCGTGACCGGGCCGATGCAGGCGAACCGGAGCTCCGGGAACCGGCGCAGGGTTTTCGCCGGGACGGCTTCCAGAAAGTTCGTGACCGTGGACGACGAGGCAAAGGTGATGTAGCGGATTTTCCCCGCCGCGAAAAGCGCTAAAAGCGCGTCCGCGTTTTTTTCACGGTCACTGGCGGGAAGGGTCCGGTACACCGGCACCACCGAAACGTCGGCTCCGGCTTCCCGCAATCCTTGCGGCAACACGTCCCGCGCGGTTTCAGCCCGGGGGATGAGGAAACGCTTTCCAAAGGCTCCCTGCGCGACAAGGCCCGCGAGAAGGTCTTCCGCAACGTGGGATTGCGGGACGAAGTCCGCGCGGATGCCCCTGGCCGCCAGCGCGTCGGCCGTTGCCGGGCCGATGGCGGCCACGGCCGTGGCCGCGACCGCCCGGGCGTCCAGCCCCAACACGTCAAGCTCGCGCCAGAAATACGCCACCCCGTTGGGCGAGGTGAACCCGGCCCAGTCAT
>JAJBSY010000137.1 GCA_020861205.1 Deltaproteobacteria bacterium
GTTTTGGGGAGATAATAATCCTCTAGGGTAGCGCTGAACGGGACAGGACAATCCGGCGCTGCAACACGTTCAATTGGCGCATCCAGTGCTTCCAGGGCGTTCTCCGCGACAAGCGCCGAAATCTCTCCACCGATGCCGCCGGTCTTGCAAGCCTCATGAACGACAAGAAGCCTATTAGTCTTGCAAACCGAAGCAAGGATCGTGTCCATGTCCAATGGGGCGACCGACCGCAAATCGATCACCTCGGCCTCTATACCGTTCTTAGCCAGTTCATCTGCGGCTTGAATGGACTTAGGAACCATGTTGCCGCAAGCCACGATCGTCAGATCGCTCCCTTCCCGTCGGACGCACGCCCTGCCGATGGGGATAGTGTACTCCCCTTCCGGAACATCGCCGCGAGCACCAAGCAACATTTTATGTTCAAGAAAAACAACCGGATTGGGGTCGCGTATGGCGGAAAGCAACAACCCCTTTGCATCTTCCGGCGTTGACGGCATGACGACCTTGAGGCCCGGCGTGTGCAACAGCCAGGCTTCCAGGTTCTGGCTGTGGTGCATACCGGAACGCGTCCCGCCGCCGAATGCCGTACGCAACACCATGGGCACGCGCATTCTTCCGTCATACGCATAGCATGTCTTGGCAGCGTTGTTGGCAAGCTGGTCCATAACCAGGGGCAAAAAATCCGCGAACATAATTTCTAGAACCGGACGCATACCCATCATGGCTGCCCCTATGGCGGCGCCAGTTATAGCGACTTCCGATAGGGGGGTATCAATGACTCTTTCCCCGCCGAATTCGGCAAAAAGGCCATCCGTGACCATTAGCGTCCCACCGTAAGCGCTTATATCCTCCCCCAATAGAAATACCCCGCTATCCCGCCGCATTTCCTCAGCCAAAGCAGATCGGATGGCATCGCGCATTGTCATCAACATATTCACACCCTCCCTTCGGCGTAGACGTGCAGGACAGCTTCTTCTCCCGGGGGCATTGGACTGTTTTCGGCAAACTCAACGGCGTCGTTTATTTCGTCAATAACGCTGTCTCTGATTTTATCGAGCGTTTTCCGGCTGGCATTTCCGGTCTTCAGCAAATAGTCCGTGAAGCGCCGTATCGGGCATTTGGCCTTCCAAGCCTCCACTTCCTCCGCCGGACGCAGGTCGCGAAAGTCCCGCTCGGAGTGAGCCCGCCAACGGTAGGTCTTGCACTCAATGAGCGTGGGGCCTTCACCCTTCCGAGCCCTTGCATAAGCGGTCTGCGCCGCCTCATACACGGCGAGTACGTCATTACCGTCTACAATGACGCCCGGCATACCGTAACCGGATGCTCTCAGCCCGATGTCCGGTTGCGCGGTGTGTACCGCGACGGGTGTGGACAACGCATATTGATTGTTCTCACAAATAAAGACGACCCCCAGTTTCATGGCGGCAGCCATGTTCATGCTCTCGTGAACGTCTCCCCTGTTGCTTCCGCCATCCCCGAAAAAGGTTACCGCGATATAGTCCTTTTTTTGCAATTTGGAAGCCATGGCGATGCCTACCGCAATGGGCGGATGGTTGGCGACAATTGCGGAACAGGCGATAACGCCTACATCGGGATCCCCCATATGATGCGAGGTCGTCTTGCCGCGAGCGGCGCCGGTAACCTTGGCGAACGCGCCGCTCATCATGGTGCGGGATGAAATTCCCTTGGCCAGAAAGGCGCCCCTGGTCCGCAGCGAAGGCAACACTTGGTCTTCCTTGCGTAACCCGTATACAGCGCCGGCGGCGATCGCTTCCTGGCCGATGCCGGAATGGGGAAGTTCAGGAAGGGGGGAATGCTTGTGGTACTCCACCATCCGCTCTTCAGTCATGCGGGTAAGCAGCATCCATCGATACAAGTTTAATAAATCCTGCTTGTTAAGTTTAGTCATGCTGTTCCTCACTTTGCCCCGGCGCAAAGCCGGGCTGGTGCCGTTGTGTGTTGTTGCAACGCGGGCGTAAGCCGCCCCCTATACCGTGATCATTTCGAGGGGATGCTCCAGATAGTGCCTGACCCGCTGCAGAAACGTCACACCGGTCTCCCCGTCGACGGATCTGTGGTTATAAGTCAAAGACAGGTACATCATAAGAGCGGGGACTACCGAACCCGCGCGGACGACGGGGGTAAGAGCTATGCGGCCCATGCCCAAAACGGCGCTCTGTGGGTGGTTGATAATGGGAGTGAACAAGACGGAACCGAACACTCCGGAATTGGTCACGGTGAAAGTGCCTCCGGCAAAGTCCTCTACGGTCAGTCTTCCAGCCCTGCCGCGTTCGGAAAGGTCCGCAAGCTCCTGGGCCATAGTCAACAGGTTCTTCCTGGAGGCGTTGCTGATGACGGGCGTCATCAACCCTGACGCCGTTGCCACGGCTACATTTATATTCACATCCTTCTTCATTATGATGCGCTTCTCTTCTACCAGAGCGTTCAGCATGGGATATTCGGCCAGCGCCCGGCTTGCGGCAAGGACGACGAAGGTGGTATAAGAAACCGGCAAGATCGAACGGAATTCCTTGACCTGGTCCATGCAGACATCCGCCACAGTTGTAACGTCCGCCGCGGAGCGTTTGCTCAGCATCAGGTTGTCCGCAATGGTTTTCCGTATTCCTGCAAAGGGCATTATAGTATCGCCATCGTTTGCCTCGGCCGGGGATTGTGGAAAAGGCGCGCCGTTTTCCGTTTCGGCTGGCAGATCGGCCTTCACTATCAGCCCGCCGGGACCCGTCCCTTTAATGCAAGCCAAGTCCAGTTCCCTTTGAGCTGCAATTTTTCTGGCTAGAGGGGTGGCGCGGGCTCTCGGGCCTTTCCTGGTGGAC
>JAJBSY010000052.1 GCA_020861205.1 Deltaproteobacteria bacterium
TACAGATCATTCGTTCCGCAAAACGCGTCCGTCAAAAGGTAAACGGTCTCTTCTCGACGCGAAAAGGCGCTTCTCCGAGTGTATCCTTATCTCCATGTCAGGCGCAACGGCTTTCTCGGAGGGCGCGAAACCGTTTTGAACCTGGGAAAACCGACCATCAGCGCGGAAAATGCGGCCTCGCCCGCCTCCAGCCCGAGAAAATCCCGAACCTCTGCCGCATCCGGATGGTCGAAGGCCCGCGTAAGGTATCCGCTCCAGCAGCAGCCAATGCCGTGGGCCTGGGCGATCATTTCATAATAGCTCAAACCGATGATCCCATCCAGAATATCTAAAAAAATTCCATCTCCGCCGGGCACGACAATATGAGGCGCCTCCCGGCTGAGGATATCCGTCCCCTTGTCCCATCCCCTTACCACGCCCGCGGAATGCAGCCTGGCCGCCATGCCGGGATCCGTCTCCGGCAGGCGCCGCAGCCAGCCTATCACCAGTTCGAGCAAGGCCCGGCTCCGCTCCCGGTTTTTCGTCACGATCCAGCGGAACGCCTGCCGGTTATTACCCGTCGGCGCGTAGCGCACGGCATCGAGAACCCGTACCAGGGTCTCTTCCGGCACCGGTTTATCCTTGAAATTACGGATACTCCGCCGGGCGAAGACAAGCTCTTCCATCTGTTCCGGGGTGGGGTGCGATGCGGGATCGAGCGGGCGCACGTCCTCGCGGGAGAACCCGGGCGCGACGCACGCGCGGGTCGGGCAGAAGGCCATGCACTGCCCGCAGCCGATACACCGGTTGCGCAGCCTCTCGTCCATGACAGGCAACTCGCCGGTCCCGGCCCTGATGATGCGCACCGGGCAGACCTGGACGCAAATGCCGTCCTTCCGGCACAAGGACGCGTCAACGGAAAAAAAATCAGATACCATTCAGCCTCCGGAAACGTGGGAATCGCCGGTACAATAGCATTCTTCCTTCCGTTCAGAAACGGGAAAAAAAACACCCGGCCCGGTTTGCAGCCCGCCTCGGTCCGCCGGGGCGGCCCTACTCCGGCCGGTTGGGCAGAATGAGGTTCAGGACGATACCCGTAACCCCTGCGAGCCCTATGCCTTCAAGAACGAAATCTCCGGCGCTGAACACCATGCCGCCGATGCCGAACACCAGCACGATGGCCACTATGGCCATGTTGCGCGGCTGCACCAGGTCTTCACCGGCCCGCACGAGAAGGTTCATGCCCACGACGCTGATGGCGCCGAACAGCAGAATCATGATCCCGCCCATTACCGGGGTAGGGATGGATTGCAACACCGCCCCGAGCTTGGTGACGAAGGAGAGGGCGAGAGCCGTGAGCGCGGCCCAGGTAAGCACCGCCGGGTTGAACGCCCGAACCAGCGTAATGCCGCCGGTCACTTCCGCATACGTGGTGTTTGGCGGACCACCGAAAAAACCGGCCAGGCTCGTCGCGATCCCGTCACCGAGCAAGGTTCTGTGCAATCCCGGATTTTCGGCGTAATTTCTGCCCGTAACCGCGCCCACGGCCAGAATGTTGCCCACGTGTTCCACAAAGGGGGCGATGCCCACCAGGAAGAATAAAATAGCTGCCTGCAAATTCCAGGTCGGGCGGACAAAGGCGGGAAGCCCCAGCCAGGGGGCCTTGGCGATGATGGAAAAATCCACGATCCCCGCCACAAGGGCCGCGAGATACCCGACGAGAATACCTGAAAGAATCGGCACCAGGCGGAGGAATCCTTTGCCATATATGGAGACGACTATGGTGGCCGCCAAAGCGGCGAGCGCCACCGGTAGCGCCGTTTCCACGGGAAAAAGCACGGCGCTCCCGTCTCCCGTTCTGCCCAGCGCCATGTGCACGGCCGAAGGGGAAAGGGAAAGGCCGATAACCATGATGACCGGGCCGGTAACGATGGGCGGCAAAAGCCTGTAAACGGATTTAAGCCCTTTCCAGCGGATGAGGGAGCTGACCAGGAGATACAGAACACCGGCCGCGACAACCCCGCACATGGTGCCGCCCGGGCCCCAGGTCCGCATCCCGTATTGGATGGGAGCGATGAAAGCGAAAGAAGAGGCGAGAAAGATGGGCACCTTGCCCCGGGTGACTATCTGAAAGGCCAGCGTGCCTATCCCGGCGGTGAACAGCGCCACGTTGGGGTCCAGCCCCGTGAGGATGGGCACCAGCACCAGCGCGCCGAAGGCCACGAACAGCATCTGCGCCCCCACAACGCATTGCCTGACGCTGAACGCGTAATCAAGAGAAGACAGGGAATATTTATCCGCCGGTTGTCCGCTCATAGCCGCTCCTTTACCGTTTAAAAAAGGGCCTTGCGGCCCTTGAAACTATTTCGTCCCGAAAATTTTATCGCCCGCATCGCCCAGACCCGGCAGGATGTATCCCTGCTCGTTGAGCCCCTGGTCGATGGACGCCGTAAAAACGTCCACGTCTGGATGTTCCCTTTCCAGGCGCGCCAGGCCTTCGGGCGCGCTGACCAGGAACAGTCCCATGATGGACCGGCAACCGGCTTCCTTCAAAAGCGTCACGGTCTCGCAGAGCGTGCCGCCCGTGGCCAGCATGGGATCGAGAATGACGGCGGTCCTGTGTTCCATGTCCTTGGCCAGCTTAACGTAATACCGGACGGGCTCAAGGGTCTCCTCGTTCCGGAACATGCCGACGACGCTGACCTTGGCGCCGGGGATCATGTCAAGAAACCCGTCCAACATGCCGATACCCGCCCGCAGGATGGGAACGGCGGTCATCTTCTTGCCCTTGATGCGCTCCACCTCGCCAGGCCCCGCCCCTCCCTGTATGGTCGTCGTTTACGTTTT